>NZ_SOGI01000061.1:0-74127 GCF_004403385.1 Cryobacterium sp. TMT4-31 | reverse complement strand
CACTATCCAGCTCGTCGTCCATACCCCCATTCTCTAACGAATCGCACCTATATGCGAGGAAATGCCAGCAAGTCCGGAACGGATATCGAAAACATTTCCGCACTGCACAGGATGGCTCGGGGGGTCTCGACAGGCTCGACCGACGGGACGGGCACGTTGTCGAGGACGGGTTGCGGGTTCGAATTCGGCATGGCCACCACGAAATCGATAGGCACGACAAGCGGGGATAGAACACTCCCGCGCCCGACCAGCGCTCGGACCTCGCGCGCGGGCCGACGCCCTAGAGCTTCTTGCCGGGGTTGAGGATCGAGTGCGGGTCGAAGGCCGCCTTCACCCGCAACTGCAGGTCGCGCAGCACCGGGCCGAGCTCGTCATCGAGGTGTGCCCGCTTGAGCACACCAATTCCGTGCTCCCCCGACGCCGACCCGTCGAGCGAGATCGCCAGGTCGATCACCCTGGCGAACGCCGCGTGCGCCTTGTCGATCTCACCGGGCACCTCGGGGTCGTAGCCGATCACCGGGTGCAGGTTGCCGTCGCCCACGTGGCCGCCGGTGCTGATGGGCACGTCGAGTTCCCGGGAGATCTCGGCCAGACCCTGCAGCAGGGCGCCGAGCTGGGAGCGTGGCACCGTGATGTCCTCGTTCAGGCAGCCGCCACGCACGGCCTGCACGGCCGGGTGCAACAGACGCCGCGCGCTCATCAGCCGCTCGAGCGACTCGGCATCGTGTGCGATGGTGACCACGCCGGCTCCGGCGGTTCGCAGCACCTCGGCGTAGACCTCGACGTCGTCGTGGGCCTGGCCGATCTGGTCCGACTGCACAAGCAGCAGCGCGCCGGCCCCGGCCGGCAGAGTGGAGGCCGGATCGAACGCGTTGATCGCGGCGATGCAGGCACCGTCGAGGAATTCGACAACGCTCGGCCGGCGGTCCCCGGCAACGATCGTATTGGCGGCCGCCAGCGCATCCGCGGTGTTGGCGAAGGTCGCCGCCACGCCGGAGGGGCTCCCGGGTTTGGGCAGCAGGCCCACGGTGATCTCGGTGATGATGCCCAGGGTTCCTTCTGAGCCCACCAGCAACGCGGTGAGGTTGTAACCGGCGACGCCCTTGATGGTGCGCTGCCCGGTGCGCACGATCGACCCGTCGGCGAGCACCACCGTGAGTTGGCGCACGAAGTTGCCGGTGACGCCGTACTTGACACAGAGCATCCCGCCGGCGTTGGTGGCCACGTTGCCGCCGATGGTCGAGGCTCGCCACGAGCCGGGATCCGGCGGGTAGAACAGGTCAACGGCCTCGGCCGCGCGGGCCAGCGCGATGGTGCGCACGCCGGCCTGCACCGTGGCGGTCTGGTTTGCGGCATCGACGGCCAGGATCTTCTTGAGCCGGGTGGTGCTCAGCACGATGGCGCCGTCGATGGCGTTCGCCCCGCCGGCCAGCCCGGTGCGAGCTCCCTGCGGCACGATCGGGATGCGGTGGGCGGCTGCGATGGTGACGACCGCGGCGACCTCTTCGGTGCTGGCCGGAAAGACCACGGCCAGCGGCTCACCGCTGAAGGTTCCTTCGGACTGGTCCCGACGGTTGCTCTCGGTGCTGGGACCCGTCACGATCTGCGCGGCGGAGAGCACGGCGGAGAGCTCGGTGACAACTGTGGACGCGACGTGGGTCTCGGTCATGAATACCTCTGCTGGAATCGCACCGTCGACCGGTGCCTCATCGACGCGCTCACTCGTCAGACCGCGCCCGGGGCCACAATTCTATGCAGGTGATTTCACCGTGACCCGCGCTTTGGCAAGGCCGGCCCGGTAATTCTGGGCGTCCATACCGCTTTGCATATCTCACCCTCGCCGCGGGCGCTAGGGGCCTTGTGCGGGCATTGTGACCCGGGGAACCGTGTTCCGTCACACCCCGAGTTCCGCGCGCAGCGCCCAGGCATTCCGCACCGCGTTGCCGTCGCCATCGTTGTTGAAGTAGGCGAACACCTCCCGGCCCTGGGCCGACCACTCGCGAATGCGGCCTGCCCACCACCGCAAGTCGGCATCGGAATACGACCCCGCGTAGAGGGAGTCATGCGCAGGGCCGTGCAGCCGGAGATAGACGAAGGGCGCGGTCGCGCGCAGCACACAGGGCAGCCCCGCCCCGCTCATCACGCAGTAGGCGGCTCCGTGCCGCTCCAGCAGGGCGAAGACCTCGTCGTCGAGCCAGCTCTCGTGCCGGAACTCCACCGCCACCGGGATCCAGCACGGAAGGGAGCCGAGGAAGTAGTCCAGGCGTGCGTCGTCGCGGGTCTGGCCTGGGCCCAGTTGCACCAGGAGAACGCCGCGCCGGTCGCCCAGCTCGTGCCAGCCCGCGCCGATCCGCTCTGCCCAGAGCTCCGGCGCATAGAGCTTTTTCGCGTGGGTCAGGCCCCGGGGAGCCTTCACCGACATCTGAAAGCCCGGGGGCAACCGTCGGTGCCAGCCCGCGAACACCGTCGCGCGGGGCCACCGGTAGAAGCTCGCATTGAGTTCGACAGTGTCGAAGGCCGCCACGTAGTACGCCAACCGCTTCGCTGCGGGCAGGCCGATGGGATAGAGCACGTTCTCCCAGTGGTCGTAGCTCCAGCCCGAGGTACCGATGTGAATCATCGGTCCGGTCATAACACCGGGTCTGTAGTATTTCAAGTCACGGTCCGGCGACATGACCGGCACGTCTACGCAGCGGGGGGTGGCACGGATTTCAGGGGATGTTCGACACACGTCTCGCCCACGCCTGCCACCGGCGCGCTGGGCGACGGGCCACCGCGCCCGGATGATCGTGGCCGCGATCACCCTCGTACTGGTTGTGGCTGTCGTCCTGGTCGTACGGGCGGTTTCCCTGGCGACGGCCCAGAGCGAATACGATGCCGCCGCTGCCGCCTTCCAGAGCGATCAGGCCGCGGCCGTGCGAACCGTCACCGATGGCGAGACCGCGCTCGACGATGCCATCGCCACCCTGGCCGCGAGCGAGGGCAAGGTCTTCACCGAGCAACCCAGACTCGAGCTGGCTGACGCCATCGATACCGCGACCACGCGCCTGAGCGCGGCCGCCCAGAAGCTCACGACAGCGGAGAGCACCGCTGCGTCGTCGGCCGCCTCGACCACCCTCTTCGAGATGGGCGTCGGGGTGCGCGATGACGCCCGCACCCTCTCCGCGTTCGACTTCGGTGCCGCAAACGGCGTCGACGGCGTCGCCGAGGACCTCGCCGTGCCGATGGCGGCCGTCAACGCCGCCATGGCCGAGTGGCAGGCCGAGCAAGAGCGGATCCTGCGCGAGAGGTACACCAACAATGTGCACGCCACGGGCTGGACGCCGGAGCTCGACCAGTGCATCGGCTCCGTGGACGTGACCGCGCACTACCAGGACGTTCCCACCATCGCCGAGCACTGGTCGTGCGGCGGCAAGGACTTTCCGGACGACGCCGGCACCGTGATCACCCTCACCGGGGTGCACGCCGGAACCTACCGGGTGGACGGCATCGTGGTCATGCTCAACGCCGACCGGGACAGCACCGCTGACATCCCGCGGGGCTACGACCTGCTCTACCAGACCTGCCAGAACGGGCAATCCTCGACCATGTCGTTCACGGCCCTGACCAAGATCGTCTAGGCCGAACAGGTATCGGTCGGGCTCAGCTGCCCTGTGGAAGCAGGTCGGTGGCGACCATGTCGATGCTGCGTTCCCAGAGCGCCGTCGCGAGGCCGGCATCCGTCGCCTGATGGTTCGTGGAGTGCACCTTGCGCTTCTCGTAGTACTCGCCCGACTGCCAGTCGACGCCGGCGGCCGTGCTCGCCAGCCAGACCAGGGTGTCCGCGCCCTTCTCCGGCGTGATGAGCATGCGCTTGAGTGCGGTCTGGTAGACCAGCCGCATGATGCTTGTGGAGTCGGTGGAGAAGCTCGTGGCGACCACACCCGGGTGGAACGCCGCCGTGACCAGGCCGCGCGAATTGTAGCGCCGGTGCAGTTCGCGGGTGAAGAGGATGTTGGCGAGCTTCGCATCGCCGTAAGCGTTGTTGGGCGAGTACTTGCGGTCGTTCTCGAGGTCGTCGAGGTCGATTCGACCGAACCGGTTGGCGGTGCTCGACGTGTTGATCACCGACGCCCGGCTGGAGAGCAGGCGATCCATCAACAGGGTGGTCAGCAGGAACGGCGCCAGGTGGTTCACCTGGAAGGTCTTCTCGTGGCCGTCGACGGTGATCTCGCGGTTGCCCATGATGCCGCCGGCGTTGTTGGCGAGCACGTCGATGCGCGGATAGCGCTGCAGGAGTTCGGCGGCCAGGGTGCGCACCTCGGCGAGCCGGCCGAAGTCGGCGATGAAGTGGTCTGCACCGAGCTCGGCGGCGATGGCCTCGGTCTTCTGCGGCGAGCGCCCGACAATCACGATGCGCTCACCGGTCGCTGCCAAGGCTCGGGCGGCTGCCGCACCGATGCCGTCGCTGGCGCCGGTGATCACAATGGTTCGGTCGGTCATCTGGTGCTCTTCCGCTCATTTCGGGGCGAGGCATCGTCGACTCACAGTGCCTGAACTCTACTGCGGGCGGCCGGGACGCCGTCAAACGGGCCGCAGCCGAACCGCCGCCGAACCCTGTTGAGGTTATTGATGCATTTATCAGCCCGGTTTTTCGGTACGATGAAGGAATGCAGTTATCGGCACGCTCCCACCCGGCCGGCTCCTCGGCCGTGGACCGCGCGTACACCCACGTGGCCGAGGCGATCATCTCCGGCGAGCTCGCGGCGAGCGCCCTGATCACCGAGGGTGATGTCGCTGCCTCCCTCGGACTCAGCCGCACCCCGGTCCGGGAGGCCTTTCTCGCACTGGAGTCGGCTGGCCTGCTGCGGCTCTTCCCCAAGAAGGGCGCCATCGTCACCGCGGCCGACGACACCGAGACCGCCGAGCTCCTGCAGGTGCGCATCCTGCTCGAGACCAAGGCCGTGCAGGTCCTCGGCGAGCGCCCCAGCCAGATCGACGCCGTCGAGGCCGAGTTGACTGCCCTGATCCAGACACAAACGGATGCCGCCGCCGCCGGCGACCTCCTGGCCTACGCCCGCGCCGATCACCGCTTCCACGCGCGGATCGTCGACGAGACCCACAACAGTGTCATCGACGGGATCTACGCCCGCCTCGGCCCCCGGCTCGAACGCCTGGTGCACAGGGTGGCCGCCCGTGACCCCGACAGCATCGACAGGCTCATCGCGGAACACCGCCTCCTGGCCGAGCACCTACGGGCAGGCGACACCGTCGCCTACGACCAGGCGCTGCGGGCCCACCTGGAATCCGGGCACCGCCTGCCCCGGATGCTCTAGCAACCAGAAAGAACCATGACCAGCCGCCGCACTCCCCGCTCTACTCCCCCGTGGCACCTCGCCGCACCCGCCCTGTTCGTCATGGCCTGGGGCGGAAACCACTTCACCCCGCTCCTGCACATGTACGAGACCCTCGGCAACTACTCCACGGTGACCGCCGATCTGTTCCTCGGCTTCTACGTCGTCGGCCTGGTTCCCGGTCTCCTGCTGGCCGGGGCTCTCTCCGACCGCCACGGACGCAAGCCCCTCATGGTCGCCGGGGTCCTCGCCGGCATCACCGCGAGCATCCTGCTGGGGCTCGGGTTCTCCAGCGAGGTCGTCATCTGCCTGGGCCGGTTCCTCGCCGGCCTGAGCGTGGGCGTGGCGATGTCGGTCGGCACCGCGTGGATCAAGGAACTCTCGAGCGCCCCGTTCGACCTCGTGGCCCGACCGACCGCCGGCGCCCGGCGTCCCGCGCTCACCCTGACCGTCGGCTTCGGCCTGGGCGCCGGGGTGTCCGGCCTCCTGGCACAGTGGGGCCCGATGCCGACGTTGCTCCCCTACGTCGTGCACATCGTGCTGAGCCTGCTGATCCTGCCCCGCCTGCTGCGCACCCCGGAGACCGTGCCGCACAGCCGGGCACACGGGTCGCTGTGGCTCGACCTGCAGGTGCCGTTGGCCGGCCACCGCCGCTTCCTGCGGGTGGTGCTGCCGACGGCGCCGTGGGTGTTCGGCGCCGCCGGCATCGCCTACGCCATGATGCCCAAGCTCGTGGAGTCGCAGCTCGGCGAGCTCAACCTGGCCTTCGCCACCCTCCTGACCGTGGTCACCCTGGGCACCGGAGCCCTGGTGCAGCCTCAGGTCTCCAGGCTCAACTCGATCACCAACGGCCGGGCTCTCCTGGTAGGCATGGGCCTCATGCTCACGGGCATCCTCAGTGCCGTGGGAACAGCAGTCACCCTCTCCCCGCTACTGGCGCTGATCACGGGCATCGTGCTGGGCGCGGCCTACGGCATCACGGTCGTCGCCGGCCTCGTCGAGATCCAGCGGATCTCCACCGCCACCGACCTGGCCGGCATCACCGGCGTCTACTACAGCCTCACCTACCTGGGCTTCCTGCTCCCGGTGGCCTTCGCCAGCCTGACCGAGTTCGCGAACTACCCGACCATGCTCTCGCTGCTAGCCGCCGCGTGCGCCGGCTGCCTGGCGCTGACCGCGGTGGGACTGCGCCGCGCGTAAGCGGTGAGCGCCGGCTTCAGGATGCTGTCAGGGCGTCGGGCGCGCGGTCGTGCCTCGCTTGTCCTTCGCCTCACGCAGGAACACCAGCGGAAGCAGGAGAGTCGCCACGGCCGTGATCAGCCAGACCACCAGCGCGGCCAGGATCCAGGTCTGCCAGCCCTCGATGGTGAGGCCGCCCGGGAACAGCGAGGCGATCCACAGCGCGACGAACGTCGACAGCAGGCCGATGCCGCCCAGGAACGCCGGCGCTCCCCGCGCGACGACCTTGGCCAAGAATGGCGAGAGCACGCTCTGGGTCACCGCGAAGACGACCACCGCGGTCACGAATCCGCTCGGGGTGACGGTGAGGTCGGGCAGCACCAGCGACGCCACCCACAGGCCCAGGGCCGCCGAAAGCAGAAAGACCAGCGCGCGCAGCAGGATGCGAATCATGCCGCGATGGTAGCGCCGCCACGGGTCCGCGTCATCCCCGGCCGCCCTGTGGCTGCTCTACCTGCTGTGGGAGGCTCCGCACCGCGAAACGGCCGGCCCGTCGGGGCCGGCCGTCGCACTGCGGTGAGAGTCTCGGTCAGCGAGGTCCGCCGGCAGCGCCGCCGCCCATGGTGCCCGTCGCGGCCTCGCCGGCCGTGACGGTGGTCGTGTTCGTCGCCGACGCGTAATCACCGTCGGCATAAACGCCCGGGGCGATTTCGCCGGACGCCGTGCCTCCCACGTGGACGCTGTAGGTCTCGCCCGCGACCAGTTCGTCGGAGGAGAACACCACGGACTGGAAGTCCTTGGCCGACTCGTAGGCCATCACCACGTCGCCGGCGCTGTCCACGAGCTGCACGACGGTGCCGGCAGCCGGCGTCGAGTCGAGGGCGATGGCCACGAAGGTCTGCTCTGACCCGGCTTCCGGCGACACCGCCATTCCTGCACTGCCCGCGGCCAGCAGGGTGCCGCCGGTGACGGTGAAGCTACCGTTCACGTCGAGTGCCCCGTTGCCGTTGTCGGTCGGCCCGTTCACGACGAGGATGCCGTCGCTCATGGTCGCGGACCCGTTGGAGTCGAACCCGTCTCCGCCGGCGTCGATCGTGGTGGTGCCGCCGGTGATGGTGATGGTCTCCCCGCCGTCGGCGTCCATACCGCCACCGCCGCCGCCCTGTGCCTCGGTGCCGGTCCCAGCACCGGTCTCGGTGCCGCTGGACGCGTTGATGCCGTCGTCGCTGGCGGTGATCGAGACCGTGCCGCCGCCGATGCTGATGGCGGTGCTCTCCAGGCCCTCATCCGAGGTCGTGATGGTGGTGTCACCGCCGATGACGTCCAGCGCCGTGTCTGCGTGCACACCGTCGTCACCGGCCGCGAGTCTCACCGTTCCGGAGGCGATCCGCACGGTGCCGTCCGAGTGCAGCGCGTCGTCCGCCGCGTCGACGGTGAGGGTGCCGCCGTCGACGACAGTGACCACCCCAGACTTGACGCCCTTCGCCGACGCGTCCTCCGACACCGCGGTGGTGTGGCCGCCGCCGGATTCGACCGTGACGGTGGCCCCGGCGAACACCACATCGGTGAACGCCTGCAGGCCGTCGCCGCCGGCGATCACCTCGACGGCGCCGCCGATGAGAGCGAGGTAGCCGCGGCTGTCGTCCTCGTCATTGTCGGACTTGAGGCCATCGCCGCCGGCGGTCACCCTGACGGTGCCACCGTCAACCACCAGATAGTCCTTGCCCCGGATGCCGTCGTCCACCGCCGTCACAGTGACGGTGCCCGAGCTGATGATCAGGCCATCCGTGCTCGTGATGCCGTCGCTGCCGTTGCCGGTCACCTCGAGCGACCCACTGCCCGTGATCGTGAGATCGGCCGCGCTGTAGAGCGCCGCGTTCGCGTCGGTGTCCTCGGCGTAGGAGTCGGTGTCGGCCAGGGTATTGGCAGACCCGTCGGAGAGAACGATGATCGCTTCGTCGGCCTCGGTCACCACGAGTGCTGCCCCGGTGGAGTTGCTGACCTCGACGCCGTTGAGGATCAGGCGCACGGTGCCCTCGCCCGAGGAGGCGACGACGATCTGACCGTCCTCCAGGGTGCCGCTCAGTTCGTAGGTGCCGGCCGCGGTGATGGTGACCGTGCTGCCGGCGACGGTCACGGCACCGCCTTCTGCCGACGCGCCGCCTTCTGCCGACACGCCGCCTTCTGCCGACACGCTGTCGCCGGCCAGGGTGATCTGCACCACGTCGGCGGCGTCCCACTCGTCGTCGTCGGCGTCGGCGTGGGTCGCCTGGTTGGCGGCCAGCACTTCGGCGGCCGTGGTGGACTCGTCGATCGCGACCGCGGCGGTGCCGGCGGACGTGGTTCCCGTCGAGTCCGTGGTCGCGGTGACGGCCGTACAGCCGGTCAGCAGTGCCGCGGTGACGAGGAACGGCAGCACCCGGTGGGCGGTCCGGGGAGAGGGGGTCTGGGGAGATTTCTTCATGGGGTACTCACAATCGGTGGGGTCGAACAGGATCAAGGAGTGCGGGGCCGGCTAGCGGAAGTACCGGCGAAGCACCGGCGCCCATTTGTTGTCGGGCAGGTCACTGCGGAGGGCGGCCAAGCCGGTGCCGTACTTCGAGATGGTGGCCGGGCGATGGCCGTGGGCCCAGAGAATCCGGTCAACGGCGGATGCCCGGGAGCCGGACTTGGTCTCTACTATCGACAGCCCCGGCCGGTCAAGCCGGAGCTGCGGGGTGCTCCCCCGGCGAACCGTCGACCACGACAGTCCGGTGTCGATGGTGGCGCGACTGCTGGATTCCGGGAGGAACAGGGTCGTCCGCCGATACCTGGTCGTGAGGGTCGGCACGAGGTCCTGCCCCTCGGCGCCGGTGATGTCGGCCTCGTCGAGCACGGTGTCGGTGTACCGGCGCCCCTCGGTGGTGAGCGTTGCCCTGTCGCCGATCGGATACGGCAGGCGGTCCTTGACCGTCACGCCCCGGCCGCCGCGGGTCTTCACCTCGAGGTAGCTCTGGGCCGAGTCGACGTAGGTGCGGGTGCGGATCTTGAAGCGGCGCCGGCGCGGATGCGCCGCCATCAGGAAGCTGGTGAGCTCGGGGGTGTCGAAGTACACCGACTCGTAGGCGCTGGAGCGCACCCCGTCGATGTCGAGCACCCGCACACCGGGGTCCAGGTCGACCAGGACCGCGTCCAGCTCCGAGCGGGGCACCACGTACTTGCGGTCGATGCGGGTGAGCAGACCGGCCCGGTCGGTGAGCTCGGCCAGGCCGATGGTGCCCAGGCCCGCGAGCGGCACGTCCAGCACCACGCCGGTCGGCACGGCACTCATCGGCACGGCACTCATCGGCTCGTCTCCTGCAGAACCGGAGCCGGCGTGGCAGTCGGGGCACGCCCCGCACCCACCTGGTACCGCACGTCGACGAGGGTGGTGTCGTTCACGAGGTCGAGACTGCGTACGTGCACCCCGTGCACCCGGGCACCGAGCAGCCCCTCGAGGTGAGCGATGAGAGCGGACTCCTCGGCGAACGCGGCATCCAGCACCACGCTCTGCTGCCGGTAGCTGCGGAACAGGCGCGGGTTGTCGCCGACGTAGACCACGGCGAGGATCAGGGTCATCAGCACCACGGTGAGCACCGTCGGTTCGGCGCTGAGGCCGGCGAGCAGGCCCAGGGCCAGCGCCGCGAAGTAGTAGGCCACCTCGTGCTGCTCGATCTCGCTCGAGCGCAGGCGGATGATCGACAGCACGCCGAACAGGCCGAGGCCGAGGCCGACGCCGACGGTGCTGGACGCGAGCACCTGGGCCACGGCCAGCACGCCGACATTGACCACGAGGTACGCGACAACGAGGTCCCGGCGCCGGTGACGCGGAAAATACAGCCCGAACGTGAGCAGGCTGATGAAGAGCAGATCGATCAGGATGATCGTGGCCTGCAGCATGGTGTCCTCCAAATGAACAATCGGTAACGCAACGTTGTCCATCTAGCCGGACACCCCTATGAGTCGGCTATGCGGCGGTTATGAGCCGCAGTTGAGTCGGCCTGCCGGGTCGGTGATCACCCGAAGCGTCATTCGCACCGGAGGCAACCCGATCTCGCATTGTCAGACCCCGAGGAGTAAACTTCGAACATATGTTCTAACTGTTGAGGTGATGTGCCATGAGTCTGATTAACGAAACCGTCGCGGTCTGGGTATCGCCGGAGGGTTCTCCGGTTCGCCTGGTCTGGCGTGCCCGCCGGTTCAGGGTGACCGACACCCCCACGCCGTTGACGGCGTCGGTGTCGCTGCCCGACGAGCTGCTGTACTTCCTCACCCATCCGCCCAAACCGGTCGCCGCCTGGCGCTGCCAGGGCACCGCCGAGGACGGCACCTCGCTCGTCTTCGACATCCAGCACGACGACGGCGGCGGCCGCTGGCAGCTGCTGCGTGCCTATGACTGAGGGTCCGGTCCGGTTTGACGGTCCATTCCGCAGGCCGGATTGCGGCGCTAGGCTCCCACCGACAAGGGAGGCGCCGTGAGCGACAACAACAGCGAAAACCCGGACCCAGGACCCAAGCCGAGCCTGACCGACAGCCGGTGGGAGGCGCGGATCACCTTCCTGCGCAGCCGGGCGGCGGTGGCTCGTGCCGAGGTGTCCGCGATCGAGGCCATGCATCGCGATCCCGACGTTCTCGAGGACCTACTGGCCAACGCCTCCCCGGACGAGGTGGCGATGGCCGAGGCCGTCGAACACCGGATCAGCGAGCGTGTGATCGCGGCCCGGCAGGTCGCCGACGCCGCAGAGGCCGACTACGAACGTGCCGTGCTCGACGGTGCGGATCTGCGTGGCAACGAGGACCTGGACTAGGTTCGCCGCCTGGCCTCGTCAGCCTGGCTTCGTCACCCTGGCGGGTTGGGGCCATTCGCCGGCCGCCCCCGCCGTCTCGGCCTCCTTGATGCGGTGCACGGTCTTGAGGAATGAATCCGGGTTGAGCGAGATCGAGTCGATACCCTCGCCCACCAGGAACTCGGCGAAATCGGGGTAGTTGCTCGGTCCCTGCCCGCAGATACCGATCTTGATGCCGGCCGCGTGAGCCTTGTCTATGGCCTCGCTGATCATCCGCAGCACCGCCTCATTGCGTTCATCGAAGAGCGCCGCCAGGTCGCCGGAGTCCCGGTCGACACCGAGCACCAGCTGGGTGAGGTCGTTGGAGCCGATCGAGAAGCCGTCGAACCTGGTGGCGAACTGCTCGGCCAGAATGACGTTCGCCGGGATCTCGCACATCATGTACACCTGCAGCCCGTTCTCGCCGCGCACCAGGTCGTTCTCCGCCATCACCGCGAGCACCCTGTCGGCTTCGGTGGTGGTGCGGCAGAACGGCACCATCACGATCACATTGCTGAAGCCGATCCGCTCGCGCACGCGCTTGAGCGCCCGGCACTCCAGCGCGAAACCCTCGGCGTACTTGGCGTCGTAGTACCTTGATGCGCCGCGGAAGCCCAGCATGGGGTTCTCCTCCGCCTGCTCGAAGACGTCGCCGCCGATGAGGTGCGCGTACTCGTTCGACTTGAAGTCGCTCAGCCGCACGATCACCGGGTGCGGGTAGTACGGCGCTCCCAGCTTCGCGATACCCAGAGCCAGGGTGTTCACGAAGTACTCGCCCAGGTCGGCGTAACCGCGGGTGAGCTCGGTGATCTGGCGGAGCACGGCCGGGTCGGTGACCCGCTCCGGATGCACCAGCGCCATCGGGTGGATCTTGATGAGGTTGTTGATGATGAATTCCATCCGCGCCAGCCCCACACCGGCGGTGGGCAGTCTCCACCATTCGAAGGCCGCCGCCGGGCTGGCGATGTTCACCATCACCTGGGTGCGGGTGATCGGCACGGCGCCCAGGTCGATCTGTTCGGTCTCAGAGGCCAGGATGCCGGCGTAGACAATTCCTTCGTCGCCCTCGGCGCAGGAGATGGTGATGGGCGAATCCTCGGTGAGTACCTCGGTGGCATTGCGGGTGCCGACCACCGCGGGCACGCCGAGTTCGCGGCTGACGATGGCGGCGTGGCTGGTGGGGCCGCCGTGATCGGTGACGATGCCGGCCGCCCTGGTCATGATCGGCACCCAGTCCGGGTCGGTCATCTCGGTGACAAGGATGGCGCCGTCGCGGAAGTTCTCGATGTCGGCGGGGTCCCGGATGACGCAGGCCGTACCCGACGCGATGCTGTCGCCGATGGCCACGCCGGAGACCAGGAGCGGTCCGGTCTCGGTGAGGCGGCTGACCGAGAACCGGGTCAGGCTCTTCTGCGAGTGCACGGTCTCCGGCCGAGCCTGCACCAGGAACAGCTCACCCGTGAGGCCGTCCTTGGCCCATTCCATGTCCATCGCCCGGCCGTAGTGGTCTTCGACGATGGTCGCCCACCTCCCGAGCTGCACGATCTCGGTGTTGCTGAGCACAAACGCCCGGCGTTCCCGCTCCGGGGTGTCGATGACCCGGGTGCGTGCGCTGCCGCCCTCCGCGTAGGTCATCTTGCGGTCCTTCCGGCCCAGGGTCTTCTCGATGATGGGCTCGTAGTCTTCTTCGTCCAGCAGTGTCTTGAAGACCAGGTACTTGTCGGGGTCGACGGCGCCCTGCACCACCGTTTCGCCCAGGCCCCACGCCGCGCTGATCACGGCGGCGCCGGGAAAACCGGTGTCGGTGTCGATGGAGAACATCACGCCGGAGCCGGCGAGGTCGCTGCGCACCATCCGCTGCACCCCGATCGACAGGGCCACGTCGAGATGGTCGAACTTCTTCACCTCGCGGTAGCTGATGGCCCGGTCGGTGAACAGCGACGCGTAGCAGCGGCGGCAGGCGTCGAGCAAGTCGCGTTCGCCGCTCACGTTCAGGAAGGTCTCCTGCTGGCCCGCGAAGCTGGCGTCGGGCAGGTCCTCGGCGGTGGCGCTGCTGCGCACGGCGACGGGCAGGTTGGGCACCTCGGCGTCCTTGGACAGGGTGCGGTAGTACACCCGGATGTCCTCAGCGATGGCCGCTGGGAACTCGCCGGCCAGGAAGGCCTCGCGCAGGTTCTGGCCGGTTTCGCGGAGTGACGCAGCGCCGGAGTGGTAGCGGTCCAGCTGCTCACGGATCACCGGTTCCAGGCCGTTGGCCTCGATGAACGCGCGGTAGGCATCCGCGGTGGTGGCGAAGCCGTTGGGTACTCGCACGCCGCGCGCCGAGAGCGAGCGCACCATCTCTCCCAGGGAGGCGTTCTTGCCGCCGACCTGCGGGATGTCCGTCAGGCCGATGGAATTGAACCAGACCACTTCGCGACCACGCATGATTCCTCCTGGCATTGGTGCAGCGCCGCACTCCCCAGCCGCAACTTACTGCTCTGCGGCGGATGCGGCTAGAGTGCCGCGGCCTGCGGGGCCGGGCTCAGCGGCACGTACCGGCGACGGCGATCTGCTCGTCGGTGGGGCGGCCGTAGGCCTCGATGCCCGACCCAGGTTCGTCGAAGCCCTGGCTGATCGACCAGGCCGTGGCCCAGGCCTCCTGATCCTGGCTGAAGGCGGAGCCCGAGAAGAGCGGCCAGCAGTTCTCCCGGTAGACCTGGGTGTGCCCCACCTCGTGGGCGACGACCGCGTGGGCGTCCGAGCCCTCGTACCAGACATTCTCGATGGTGTAGTTGAGGCTGATGATCGACCAGCCGCCATCGGAATCGTAGGTCTCTGCGGTGCCGGAGAGCCAGTCCGCGCCGAGACCGGATACCTCGGGTGCCCAGATGAACTCCAGGGCGATGCCGTTGCTGAGCGAGCGGGCGTACGCTTCGATCTCCCGCCGCACCGCCCAGGCCGGATCGTGGGCCTCGGCCTGGTGGATGGCCTCCGAGGAACGCACCTGCGCCTCGGCATCCGTCATCGAGGTCAGGAACACGGCGTCCCTGGCGCTCGACATGGCGGGATCCCGCGCGTATTCGATCAGCCGGATGAGCGGAACCTGCACCGAACGATTCGAGAGTCGGTTGTCGACGATCGTCTGCTCGGCCCGGGTCGCCGCCGCGGTGAAATATGCCGCCTCCGCCGCATCGAGGTCGTCCCGGCCGGTCGTCGCCGCCTGAGCCGACGCGCGAAGCCGGTCTTCGGCACTCTGTGATTGACCGGTCAGGCCCTCGATGCGCTCGGCCTCGGCCATGGCCTGCCAGGGCAGGCTGTGGTCGTTGTCGCTGACGGGCTCGTCGTTTGCCGGGGGTCTGATCGCTTCGGCGGTGTCGGATGCCTCGATGACGGGTTCGAGCTCGGCCAGGATCTCGCGAAGCGCGTCGGCTTCGGGGAGTGCGTCGGCGGCGAAGGCGGGAGTGGCGGCCACAGCGCGGATTCGCTCGGCGAGCCAGACCAGGTTGCGTGACCTGGCGTCGGAGGCGTTCCTGGCGTCGGTCTCCTCGCCGACTTGGGCGGTGAGCGCAGAGGTTGCCGTCTCGTAGCGGTCCTGAGCGGCTGCGCCCCAACCCCAGAATCCGCCACCGCCCACGGCCACGGCGAGCAGCACGGCCAGCGTCGTCAGGATGGTGCGGCGCGTTCTGGGATGGGGCGTGGGGGCGGACGACGGTTCGACGGCGGGCGCCGCGAGCGTCGGGTCCTGCGTCACGGCTCCCCCTCACGTCGGGATCAGCGTAGCGCCCCCGCCCCCGTGCCCAGCGATACACCGGAGCAAACATCGATTATCGTCAGAGAATGACCGCAACGCTGCCTCAGGTGTCCCTGCGTCCTTTCCTCGACACCGATTCCGCGCAGGTGCTCGCGCTCAACAGCGCCGCCGTGCCCGCCGTCAACGACCTCGACGCCGACGCCCTGGCGGCGCTGATCATTGCGAGCCACAGCGCGATCGTCGTCGTGGCGGATGCCGAGCCGGACACTGTGCTCGGCTTCGCGATTCTGTTCGCGGCCGGCGCCGACTATGCCAGTGAGAATTACCGATTCTTCTCCGGCCGCGCCCGCACCTTCCTCTACGTGGACCGCATCGTCGTGACGGCCGGCCATCGCGGCAGGGGCCTCGGCGCCAGGCTCTACGCGGCGGTCTTCGACACCGCGCGTGCCCTGCCCGCCGATGTGGTGTTCTGCGAGGTCAACCTACGGCCGGCCAATCCCGAGTCGCTGGCCTTTCACGGCCGGCTGGGCTTCACCGAGATCGGGCAACAGGCCACCAAAAACGACACCGTGGTCGTGTCGCTGCTGAGCGCAGCCGTTCCGAAGGTTCGTTCGGCGTCTGGGCGGTAGCGGGTCCGGCTACGCTGAACCACATGAAGCACGCCAGCGCCGGCACCGGCATCGACCTCACCCCGGCCATCGACGGCTGGGTGGGCGCGCAGCGCTGGTTTGCCGGCAAGGCGCACAGCCCGGTGCTGCGCAGCATCGGCCAGTGGGCGCTGCCGGCCGACGAGGCGGGGGTGCGCATCGCCTGCCACCTGGTGCTCGACACGGCCAGCAGGTTCTCCACGCTCTACCAACTGCCGCTGACCGAGCGCACGGCGCCGTTGCCTGAGTCGTCGGCTCTCATCGCCCAGACGGTGGGTCGTGACGGGCTCCCCCGCTACGTGTACGACGCCCCGCACGATCCCGTCTACGCCGCGGCGCTGCTCGGGTTCATCACCTCGGCCGCGTCGCCATCGTCCGACGACCCGGACGGTGTCACCGCGCGGGGTGAGCTGCTGCGGGCGGGAGTGGGGCCCGCTGACTCGACCCCGTACAGCGTCACGGCCAGCCGGGTCATCAGCGGCGAACAGTCGAACACCTCGATCATCCTCGACGTCGCCGACGAGACCGGCCGGCCCGGTCGCCCGGTGATCTGCAAGGTGTTCAGGGTGGTCGCAGCCGGGTCGAACCCGGATGTCTCGGTGCAGTCGGCCCTGGCCGGCGCCGGATCCAGGTTTGTTCCCGAGCCGATCGGAGCCGTGTCGGGCGAGTGGACGAACCCGCTCTCTGCCGCCCGGCACAGCGGTCACCTCGTGTTCGCTCAGGAGTTCCTGCCCGGGGTCGACGACGCCTGGCGGGTCGCCCTGGCTGCTGCCGCGGCCGGTGACGACTTCAGCATCCCCGCCCACGCCCTCGGAGTCGCGACCGCCGCGGTACACCGGGACCTCGACAGGGTGTTCCCCACCGTGGCGTCCACCCCGGATGTGATCAACCAGTTGTGCCTGACCATGCGGGAACGGTACCGTCTGGCCGCCCGCGAGGTACCGGAGCTGGCCGCGCACCGCGAGGCCATCGAGGCCGTATTCGCCAGGGCGAAGGCGGCGCCGTGGCCGCGGCTGCAGCGCATCCACGGCGACTACCACCTCGGCCAGGTGCTTGATGTGCCCGGGCGCGGTTGGGTGTTGATCGACTTCGAGGGCGAACCTCTGCGCCCGCTCGCCGAACGCTCGCTGCCGGACATCCCGCTGCGCGATGTGGCCGGCATGCTCCGCTCGTTCGACTACGTGGGCGCGACCATCGCCATGCGGGACCCCGCTGCAGCGCCCGCCGCGATCGAGTGGGCGATGACCGCCCGGGCGGCCTTCCTGCTGGGCTACCACGCCGGGGACGTCGACTACCAGGCCGGGACCGCCCATGCCGGGCAGGAGGCCCTGTTGGCCGCGTTCGAACTCGACAAGGCCGTCTACGAGAGCATCTACGAGATCCGCAACCGGCCCACTTGGTTGCCGATTCCGCTGCGTGCGGTGCGGCGCCTCGCCCAGGAGGCCAACGCCGCCGCCCACAGCCCGGGCTGACCTCCCGCGAGTTTCCCCGCTAGGACCGCTTTTTCAGCTCGGGGAACTGGTCGTCGCGCCACTCATCGGCCAGGCGCACGTTCGCTGCCGCGGCCTCGGTCTCCCGCGCCCGCAGCTCCACCCGGCGGATCTTGCCCGAGTTGGTCTTGGGCAGCTCGAAGAACTCCACCCGGCGCACCCGCATGTACGGCGGCAGGCCGTTGCGGGCGTGCCGCAGCACCGCCAGGGCCGTCTCGGCATCCGGCGCCCAGCCCGCCGCAAGGGCCACATAGGCCTTGGCGATGTTCAGCCGGGTGTCGTCGGGGGCGGGCACGACGGCGGCCTCCATCACGGCAGGGTGCTCGATCAGCACGCTCTCCACCTCGAACGGCGAGACCTTGTAGTCGGAGGACTTGAAAATGTCGTCGGTGCGACCGATGAAGGTGAGGTAGCCGTTCTCGTCGCGGATGGCGACGTCGCCGGTGTGGAAGTACCCGTCGCGCAGCACCTCGGCGCTCCGCCGGGTGTCGCCGTGGTAGCCGGACATCAGGTTCGCCGCGGGCGTGCTGAGGTCCAGGCAGATCTCGCCCTCCTCGGTGAGTGCCCCGGTGACCGGGTCGACGAGCACCACGGCAACACCGGGCAGCGGCAGCCCCATCGAACCGGCCTTGAGGACCGAGCCGGGCACGTTGCCCACGATCGCGGTGGTCTCGGTCTGGCCGTAGCCATCGCGGATGGTCAGACCCCAGGCGCGCTGAATCTGGTTGATGACCTCGGGGTTGAGCGGTTCACCCGCCGAGAGGATCTCGCGCAGACTCGCCGGCTTGGCGCCGACATCCGCCTGGATCAGCATGCGCCACACCGTCGGCGGCGCGCAGAAGGTGCTGACGGCGGCGCGGTGCAGCTGGTGGGCCAGCGCGGCGGGGTTGAATCGCGAGTAGTTGTAGATGAACACCGTGGCCTCGGCGATCCACGGCGAGAAGAAGCAGCTCCAGGCGTGTTTGCCCCAGCCCGGTGAGCTGATGGCCAGGTGTACGTCATCGGGGCGGAGGCCCAGCCAGTACATCGTGGTGAGGTGCCCGACCGGGTACGAGGTCTGGCTGTGCACCACCATCTTGGGCTTGCTCGTGGTGCCGGAGGTGAAGTAGATCAGCGACGGGTCGGTGGAGGACACCGCGACGTCGACCTTGTCGGCTTCGGCGCGGTGCGACTCGGCGTAGTCGGTCCAGCCCGCTGCCGGCTCACCGACGCAGATACGTGAGTACTCCCCGGGCACGTCGGCGAACTTGGCGGTGTCCTGGGTGTTGGCGATCACGTGCTGCACGCCGGCGCGCAGCACCCTGTCGGCCAGGTCGTGGCTGCCGAGCACCGTGGAGGTGGGCAGGATGACCGCGCCGACCTTCAGGATGGCGAGCATGGTCTCCCACAGCTCCACCTGGTTGCCGAGCATGAGCATGACGTGGTCGCCCCGGGTGACGCCGTGCTGCACGAGCCAGGTGGCGACCTGGTCGGAGCGGGTGACCATCGCGTCGAAGCTGACCTTCAGTTCGCGGCCGTCTTCCTCGACGATCCACAGGGCGGTCTTGTGGTTGCCGGTGGCGATCACGTCGAACCAGTCGGTGGCCCAGTTGAAGCTGTCGCCCACGTCCGGCCAGACGAAGGCGGCGGCGGCGCCCTGGTGGTCGGCCCGCAGCTCGAGGAGCTGGTCGCGGGCGCGGCGGAAGTTGGTCGTACTCGGGCGCTCAGTCATGGTTCCATCTTCCTCACCCTGGATGCCTCCACGGGCATGGACACCCATCTGGCTGGGAATATGTGCACGAAGGGGTGTTCGGCCAGGCCGAAGCGGGCCAGACTGCGGGCATGGCAGTCGCAACAGCCGTCTCCCCCATGCTCGCCAGGGCCGTCGACACGGTTCCCGAACCGGACAGTGTGCCCGGCGGGTTGAGCTACGAGCCCAAGTGGGACGGCTTCCGCAGCATCGTCACCTTCGACGGCACCAGCAGCACGATCGCCAGCCGCGGATCCAAGATGCTCACCCGGTACTTCCCCGAACTCACCTACGCGTTCGAAGACCTGCTGCCGGAGCCCTGCGTCCTCGACGGCGAGATCGTGCTGCGCACCGGGGACCCGGGCAGCGAACACCTCTCCTGGGAGCAGCTGTCGCAGCGCATCCACCCGGCGGCCAGCCGGGTGCGCCGGCTCGCCGACGAGACCCCGGCCACCTTCGTCGCCTTCGACCTGCTCTCTCGCAATGGTCACAGCCTGCTCGACACCCCGTTCGTCGACCGCCGGGCGGCCCTCGAAGACCTGATCGGCGACCTCGGCGACCCCATCCACCTCACCCGAACCACGCGGGATGTCGCCCTGGCCCGAAGGTGGCTGATCGAGTTCGAGGGCGCGGGCCTTGACGGCATCGTCGCCAAGCCGCTCGCGGCCGTGTACGCGCCGGGCAAGCGGTCGATGTTCAAGGTGAAACACCACCGCTCGGCCGATGTCGTGCTGTTGGGCTACCGCACGCACGTGAGCGGCAGCGGTGTGGGATCGCTGCTGCTCGGCCTCTACGGCGACGACGGTGAACTGCACAGCGTCGGCGGCGCATCCGCGTTCAGCGATGCCTGGCGGCTGCGGCTGATCGACGAGTTGGAACCGCTGGTGCTCCGAGACGAGGAGGGCGCCGTGGTCACCGGGGAGACCGAGCGCAACCGGTTCTCGGCGAACAAGGACACCTCCTTCGTGCGGTTGCAGCCCAGCCGGGTGCTCGAGGTGCGGTACGACCACATGGAGGGCGAGAGGTTTCGGCACACCGTGCAGTTCGAGCGGTGGCGCCCGGACCGGGACGCCCGGTCCTGCACCTTCGACCAGCTGGAACGGCCGATCGACTACGACCTCGGCGACGTGCTGGACTGACCGGCAGGATGACCGGGTGTGACGTCTGGCGCACCCCCGACCAAAGGAGAGCCCCGTGAGCACGGTGGTCATGTACAGCTCGGTGTCGGTGGACGGCTTCATCGCGGACGAGAACGACCAACCCGGACCGCTGTTCGACTGGCTGTCCGGCGGTGACGTCCCAGTGGACGAGAGCGGCGCGGTGACGGTGTCGCAGACGTCCTACGACTACATCCGGCCCTACTGGGACCAGATCGGGGTGACGATCGTCGGCCGTCACGTCTTCGACATCACGGACGGCTGGGACGGGATACCTCCGGGCGGGGTCGACCACGTGGTCGTGGTGACGCACCGGCCGAAGCCAGAGGGCTGGGATGCCGAGGCGCCGTTTCACTTCGTCGACGGGGTGGAGGCGGCAGTGGCCATGGCGCGGGAGCTCGCGGGTGACCGCATCGTCGAGGTCGCCGCCGGCGATGTCGGTGGCCAGGTGCTCGCCGCGGGCCTGGTCGACGAGGTGCGCATGGACGTCGTCCCCGTCGTGTTCGGGTCCGGCAAGCGCTACTTCGGGTCGGTGCACGCACAGCATCTGTTGGAGGATCCGGACGTGGTGATTCAGGGCACCCGGGTGCTCCACCTGCGCTTTCGGATGCGCCACTGACCGATCACCGACACCGCGGGGTCACGATCGTTCGGTGGCTAGTCCTTGCGGCCGGCGATGAAGTAGGCGATCGGGCCGGCGTAGTTGATCGAGATCACGGCGGCCCAGACACCCTTGGGTCCGTTGACCTTCTTTGCCGGCCGGTGCGCCAGGTCGCTCCAGGCGAGTCCGGCCAGAACCAGCTGCACGAGACCGCCGGCGATGACGCCGGATTTCTGGCCCCCGGTCATCTCGCTCCACTTCCGTGATGCCATGGTTTTCTCCCATCGTTGCCGCGCAGGCACCGGAACTGGCGGAGCGCGTTAGTCGCATCATGCCACCGGCGCACCGCTCGCGCGACGCGCCGGGACATTGAGCTGTCAGTGCCGCTTATGCTGGTGTTCCCCTCTCGCGCGCGTAGACGCGGGCGCCCGCGTAAGAAAGCCACCATGATCGCCGATATCGACACCCTTCCCCCGCTCGTGTTCGGTGAACCGAGCGAGTTCCGCGAACTGATGGTGGCCCTGGTCATGACCGGGGCGAAGACCGGCTCCTCCAACCTGCGGGTCGCCTACGAGATGACCGATGAGGCGCTGCCCACCGTGGGCTCGCTCTACGCCCTGGTCGACTCCGCCAACACGCGCGTCGCCGTGCTCGAGATCCTCGAGGTGGTGGAGACCACGGTTCGTGAGGTCACCCTCGAGCAGGCGCAGCACGAAGCGCCGACGCTCGAGCACTGGCGCACCGTGCACCGCGACTACTGGGAGACCCTGGTTCCCGCCGTCCGCAAGCACCTCGGCGAGCCCGACTGGCAGCTGACGGATGATGAACCCGTGATCAGCAAGGTGTTCAGGGTCGTTTAGCTCGTCGGGGCTGGAAATGCGCGCGGTCCTGGGGCATCATCAGCCGGCGCGACGGGAAGCGGCGATGATGCCGGCCACTACGAGCAGGAGCCCAATGCCCACGACAGCCGTGAGAAGCCAGGTGACCAGGTCGAACCCACCCGGCACCAGCTCACGGGCCGCCATGAACGCCGCGAGCGCGAGCATCAGGGAGCCCCAGAGGATGGTCGCGAAGAGCGGTCGTTGTCTGGGCAGCCGGTCAGGCGTCGGGGAGGAAGTATCTGCCGTCGGTGAGGTCTTCAGCGGCGTGGTTTCGGTGGGGCTGTTCGGGTCGGTCATGGTGTTCTCCTACGAGCTCAGTGCCGGCTAGCGCAGTGCCGGTTGGTTGATGGTGACCTGGCCGAAGAGCGTCCAGACCCGGACTGTCGTGACGCCGGTGCCGCGGCCCTCGGCCACGACGCGGGAGTCGTGGAACAGCACGCCGCCCCTGTCGAGGTCGTCCATTCCCGTGTAATCCACGCCGCCGGCGAGGCTGCTGGCCTCGACGGCCACGGTGCGGTTGTCGGGCAGCAGCAGCTCAACGTCGCCGAACGCGATCCAGACGTCGACGGTGTGGTCGGCGCCGGCCGGCGCGGTGTCGACATCCGTCAGATCGATCACGGGTGCGCCGGCGAACATCGCGAAGCCGTTGGGGCTGCTGGTGCTGTACTGCCAGGTGGGATCGCCGACGGGGACCACATCGGTTCCCACCGGGATGACGGCGGTCCAGGCCATGGCGCCGGCCAGGACGATGCTGAAGAAGTTCAGCCAGCCGCCCTCCTTGCCCCGTACTCCGGCGACGACGATGCCCAGGGCGATCACGGCGAGCGCGGCGGAGGCACCCACCAGGAAGGCGCTGTTCGACCAGGCCCCGTCGGCAACGAAGGATGCCGCGACGGCTCCCGCGCTGAGGGCGAGACCGGCGACGACGGAGATGAAGCCGGCGCCGAGGTGCTTGCGGCGCTGGATCGCCCGGTAGCTGTGCGGGTCGAAGGTGGACGCCGGGGCAGACTGGCCGGGGTCCGTCCCGTAAGGGGCGGCGGACCCGTAGGGCGCAGATCCGTGCGGCGCTGATCCGGCCGCGCTGGTTTTGCCCGTCAGGTCGTCCCAGAGTGACGGGCCGGCGGCGGGCGGCTCCGGCACCGGCGGAATCGGCGGGATGAAGGTCGCGGTGGGGGTCGGCTGGGACGCACCAGCTGACTCGGACTGAGCGGTCGGCTGAGCCGCGCTCGGCTGCGCCGCTGTGCTGGGCTGGTACCCCCCGGCGGTCTTGCCCCCAGCCGGCTGGTTACGCGGCGACGGCACTCGCTTGGCGATGTAGATCACCAGCACGATGATGCCCGCGGTGAGCCCGATGGCCCAGCTGGTGCGCAGCAGCACCTCCAGCCAGCCGGGCATCCCCCAGACCTCCGGCGGTCCCTGCCACCAGATTCCCTGCATCCACGGGACGAAGGTGAGAAACAACAGCACACCGACGGCGATCATGGCAGGTTCGAAGATCTGCCGGGCGGCTTGCTCCACCAGGCTGCGACCGGACTCATCGGGCATCAACGCCCAGCCCACCGCGTACAGGAAGAAGATCGGGCCACCGAGGATGGCGACCACGACGGCGATGCCGCGCACGATCAACGGGTCGAGACCGGTACGTGCCGCGACGGCCCCGCAGACGCCGGCCAGCCAACGATCCTGTCCACGCACGAAGCCGAGGCCACGCACCCAGTCGAAGAACGCGGCGCCGCCAGGGGCCTGGGGCGGCCGGGTGGCGCTTGGAGCGCCGTACGGGGTCGGCGGCGGGTTGTAGGACGGTGTCTCGGTCATGACTCCATCTTGCTGCCGTGCGGCGCGGCCGACCATGGGGGAAGACCCTGATTGCACCCTGACGAAGCGGTTCGGGGTGCGAGCGAGCAGCCCATGGGTGCTTGGATGGTGCTGTGACCGACCTGCGTCCCACCGACACCCGTTTCACCGGGCACCTCGTGCGGCCACGCCTGCGCATCGTGGCCGGCGTGTGCGCGGGGTTCGCCCGGCACTCCGGCCTGCCCGTCACCTTTGTACGCACCGTGACCTTCGTACTGGCCCTCTGCGGCGGCGCCGGGGTGCTGCTCTACGGCTGGTTGTGGGCCACGACCCCCGACGAATCGGCGGATGGCGCGGCCGGCAGTGCCCCGCACCGGGACCCCCTGCCCAAGGCCGCGCTCACCGGCTCCACCGTGACCCTGCCCGATGCCCGCACCCCGCCGGGCGCCCCGTCCGCCGGTGCGACGTCGGGTCCGGCCGTAGCAACGGCAGGGCCGGAGGCGGATGCCGGCACCGCGGAGCCCCGTCGCGCGCCGGTCACCGAGATCCTGCTGGGGCTCGCGCTGGTCGGTACGGCCGGCGCGTTGATCGCCAACCGGCTCGGCGCCGACCTGCCGCTGGACGCCATCATCCCCGCGATCGTGGCACTGGCGGGCGCCGGGCTGGCCTGGCGCCAGTTCGCCGAGCTGCGCAGCGGCGCCGGTCCCCGCAGCTCCGGCATGCTGGTGCGAGCCCTCGGGGCGCTGGTCCTGGTGGCGCTGGGCATCCTGCTGTTCTTCGTCACCAGCGAGAACCCCAACGTCTGGACCGTCGTCGTGGCGGCCATGTCGGTGCTCGTCGGGGTCGCCGTGGTCGTGGCCCCCTGGGCGGTGCGGCTCACCCGCGACCTCTCCGACGAGCGGGCGGCACGCGAGAGGGAGGCCGGCCGGGCCGAGATGGCCGCGCACCTGCACGATTCGGTGCTGCAGACCCTTGCTCTCATCCAGCAGAAGGCGGGCCCGCACTCGGATGCCGCCAGGCTCGCCCGCGCCCAGGAACGCGATCTGCGGGACTGGCTGTTCACCGGGGCCGCGAACGGTCCGGTCGACCTGGCCGCGGAGCTGCGCGGTATCGCGACCACCGTCGAACGCGACTATGCGGTACACGTGGACGTCGTCGCGGTCGGCTCCGTCGACCGGGAGGTGCCCGAGGCCCTGCTCGCGGCCGCACGCGAAGCAATCCTCAACGCCGCAAGGCACGCCGGCGGCAGTGTGTCGGTGTACGTGGAGTCGTCGCCGACCGCCATCGAGGTCAGCGTCACCGACCGCGGGCCGGGCTTCACGATCGGTGACATCCCAGCCGACCGCATGGGTGTGCGCGAGTCGATCCTGGCCCGCATGCAGCGGGCCGGCGGCGCCGCCTCGGTAAGCCCAGGCCCGAGTGGTACCGGCACCGAGATCCGGCTCTCCCTCCCCCTCGACATCCAGGAAGACACCCCATGAATGACCTCACCGTCGTGATCGTTGACGACCACTCGATCTTCCGGTCCGGGCTGCGCTCGGAGCTGGACCCGGCGCTGCGGGTGCTCGGCGAGGCGGCGACGGTCGACGAGGCCATCGCGGTGGTCGTCGCCACCCAGCCGCGGGTGGTGCTGCTCGACGTGCACCTGCCCGGTGGCACCGGCGGTGGCGGCGCCGAAGTGATCCGGGCCGCCGCGCCGCTGGCTCCGTCGACGCTGTTCCTGGCCCTGAGCGTGTCGGATGCGGCCGACGACGTCGTCACGGTCATCCGTGCCGGTGCCCGCGGATACATCACCAAGAGCGCGTCAGGGACCGAGGTATCGGAAGCCGCCCGCCGGGTGGCCGGCGGGGACGCCGTCTTCTCGCCGCGCCTGGCCGGTTTTGTGCTGGATGCCTTCGGCGCGGTCGCCGGCGAGACCGCGGCGACCACCGACGAGCTCGACAGGCTTTCGGCCAGAGAGCAAGAGGTGATGCGGCTGATCGCCCGCGGTTACGCCTACAAGGAGGTCGCCAGTGCGCTCTTCATCTCCCCCAAGACCGTGGAGACCCACGTGTCAGCGGTGCTCCGCAAGCTGCAGCTCTCCAGCCGGCACGAGCTCACGGCGTGGGCCACGGCGCGCAAACTGCTCTAATGGGTTAGGCCGTGCCGAACCGCTCCACGAAGGCCTTCATGATGGTGGCCGGCTCGGTCACCGTCGAGGCATCGATGGCGGCGATGACCTCGTCATAGGCATCCGGCTCGAAGTAGCCGTTGTCGTGGTAGACCCGCAGCCTGGTGAGGATGCCGGCCTGGGTGAGTTCCGGGTGGAACTGGGTGGCATAGACGTTCCGGCCGATCCTGAACGCCTGAACCGGGCAGTCCTCCCCCGTGGCCAGCAGCTCCGCACCGGTCGGCAGCACCGTGCAGGCCTCCTTGTGGCCGACGAAGGCTTCGAAGGTCGGGGTGATCCGGCCGAAGAGCTGGTCGGCGCTGCCCTCGGGCGTGAGGCTCACCACGATGGGGCCGGCCACCTCCGACCAGGTGTCGTCGACGACGCCGTCGAGGTAGCTGGTGAGCAGGCCGATGCCGTAGCAGGCGCCGAGGAATGGGAAGTCCTGGGCGACCACGTCGTCGAGCAGGCCGGCGAGTTCACCTTCGACGCGGTGCTGCACCGCCGACTTGGTCTCGTCGGCGTCGCTCGCGTTGAACGGGCTGCCGCCCACGATCACGCCGGAGTAGTCGGCGAGGGTGATCGGCGGCATCGGGGCGGCCTCGAGGCGTACCCTGTGCAGCTGCTCGGGCAGCAGGCCGCCGGCGGCCAGGAAGCCGGCGTACTCGTCGTCGGCGGCTTCATCCTCGGAACGGGTCGCCAGCAGCAGAAAGGGCTTCACCGCCCCATGCTACCGAGTCTGGCGGCCAGGGCACCGGATGTGACTCCCGTCTTCTGGCATCGCCCTGTAGATTTGAGTCGATGAACACTCGAGCCGAGACCAGCCCGATCGCCACCCCGTACGAAGACCTGTTGCGTTTGGTTCTGGAAACCGGCGCCACCAAGGCCGACCGCACCGGCACCGGCACGCTGAGCGTGTTCGGCGCCCAGCTGCGCTTCGACCTCAGCCAGGGCTTCCCGCTGATCACCACCAAGCGGGTGCACTTCCCGTCGCTGGCCTACGAGCTGCTCTGGTTCCTGCGCGGTGAGAGCAATGTGGGCTGGCTCAAGGAGCACGGCGTGCGCATCTGGAACGAGTGGGCCGACGAGCAGGGTGAACTCGGCCCGGTCTACGGCGTGCAGTGGCGCTCCTGGCCCACCCCGGCCGGCGGCCACATCGATCAGATCGCCCAGGTCATCGAGACCCTCAAGACCGACCCGGACTCCCGTCGGATCATCGTCTCGGCCTGGAACGTCGCCGACATCCCCGAGATGGCCCTGGCACCGTGCCACGCCCTGTTCCAGTTTTATGTGGCCGACGGCAAGCTCTCCTGCCAGCTCTACCAGCGCAGCGCCGACCTGTTCCTCGGCGTGCCGTTCAACATCGCCAGCTACGCGCTGCTCACCCACCTCGTCGCCGCGCAGACCGGCCTCGAGGTCGGCGACTTCATCTGGACCGGCGGCGACTGCCACATCTACTCCAACCACCTCGAACAGGTCACCGAGCAGCTGCGCCGCGCCCCGTTCCCGGCGCCCCGGCTGAAGATCACCACCGAGCGCGACAGCATCTTCGACTACGAGTTCGAGGACCTCGAGGTCGTCGATTATGTGCACCACCCCGCGATCAAGGCTCCAGTTGCCGTCTGAGGACGCCCGGATCGGGTTGATCTGGGCGCAGGCGGTCAACGGGGTCATCGGCGACGCCGGCAGCATCCCCTGGCGACTGCCCGAGGACCTCATCCGGTTCAAGGAGCTCACCCTCGGCGGCGCCGTGATCATGGGCCGCCGCACCTGGGACTCGCTGCCGGAACGGTTCCGCCCGCTGGCCGGGCGCGACAACATCGTCGTCACCCGCCAGGAGGACTGGGTCGCCGAGGGCGCCACCGTGCTGCACTCCCTGACGGCCGCGCTGGACTGGGCCGCCCAGGAGTCCGCTGCCGCCCGCCAGCGCGTCTGGATCATCGGTGGCGGCGAGATCTATCGCCAGGCCATGCCGCTGGCCGATCATCTCGAGGTCACCGAGGTCGACGCCGAACCCGTCGGAGACACCCTGGCTCCGGTGATCGACGCCGCGTTCACGCAGACCGCCGTCACCGAATGGCAGACCTCCCGCACAGACCTCCGCTACCGCTTCGTGAGCTACCATCGCGAACCCGCCTAGCCACCAACACACGCCCGGTGAGTTGCCAGTTGGCGCCCCCTGGATGGGCTCGTAGGGGCCGGAACTGGCAACTCGCAACGGTGTGCCACAGTGAGTTGGCAGATGACGCCCTCTCGATGCGCTCGAAGAGGCCGCAACTGGCAACTCGGGAACGTGCGCCTAGCGGTCGGCCGGCGCCAGCTGACGCGCCCGACGCTGCAGGGCCGGCTGAATCCGGAACTGTCCGGTGAGCGCGAGCACCGCGATGACAACGGCCATCACGATCCAGGCCACCCAGCCCAGAGGGCCGAGCGCCACAGGGTCGGCGGAGGTGCCGTCAACGGCAACCAGGAACAGGAAGCCTGCGGCGGCATTGAATGCGCCGTGCGCGAAGACCGCCGGCCACACCGAGCCGGTGCGGAGCCGCAGCCAGCCGATCAGGACGCCATAGAACATGCAGCCCCCGATCATGAGGCCGACGCCGAGCAGGTTGGGCTGGGCGAAGTTGTAGCCGAGCAGGATCACCGGGCTGTGCCAGAACCCCCAGACCGCCCCGCTGATCAGCAAGGCCGGCCAGGTGCCCAACGGGCGCAGGGACGGCAGCAGCCAGCCGCGCCAGCCGATCTCTTCGCCCAGCGCGAAGAGACCGTTGAAGATCGCGGCCACCGGGAGCGTCAGCAATTGCAGGAGCACGATGACCCCAACCGGAACCGAGGACGGTGCGGCCGCCCCGGTGGGATCGGCGTCCTGCAGCACCTGCGCGAAGCCGGAGAAGGTCACAAGGTCAAGCTGCACGAGCCCGAGCGCCGCGGCGAGGAACACGCCCGTGATCACCAGCAGGGCACTGCCGAGAAGGCCGAACACGGTCATCCAGAGGGTGCGTTTGAGCGGGCGCAACGGCCACAGGCCGAGGTACTCCGGGATGGATCGGGGGCGGGGGCGCTGCACCACGAGCACCACAAAGAGCGCGGCGATGCCGGGGGTGAACATCATGACCGGCAGCAGGAGTGCGGCGAGCGGGTTGGCCAGTCCGCTGCCGTCCAGCCAGAGTGGGAGGGCCACCAGCCAGGCGAGGCCGCACGCCAGAATCACGAACACCGCCACCGCGGTCCACGGCACCCGATCCGGAAACGGCACCGCCGCCGCGGTGGTCGAGGGTTGTGGATCGCTGAGGGTTGGTGTGCTCATGGCTGCAACGCTAGTCAGCAACCGACCGGCCGACATCCGTCGCGCGGCGGAGATGCCGGGAGCCGCGCTACGGGTCGTGCCGGGCCCGGCTGGGTTGCACCCGCGGGGGTTCGCCGGGCATCTTGGGATAGTCCGGCGGGAAGGGCAGCTCGCCCAGCCCGGCGGCCAGGTCGCGTTCCCACCACTCAAGCAATACGTCGATACGGCCCGGCTTCTCGTGCATCTGCGCCCAGGGATCGCCGGTGCTCTGCAGGCGCTTCGGCACGGTCAGGATGGTGTGCGCCTTGGGGTCGGTGCGCCCCAGTTCGTCCCAGGTGATCGGGCACGACACCGGCGCATGGGCGAGCGCCCGCGGGCTGTAGGCACCGGCCATGGTGCGGTCCCGGTTCGCCTGGTTGAAGTCCACGAAGATGCGGGCCCCGCGCTCTTCCTTCCACCAGTTCGTGGTGACAGTCGTCGGCATCCGCCGTTCGACCTCGCGTGCGGCCGCGATCACCGCATGCCGCACCACCTGGAACTCGCGGTTCGGCTCGATGGGCGCGAAGACGTGCAGGCCGCGATTGCCGGAGGTCTTGACGAACGCGGTGAGGCCCGCCTCGGCGAGCACGGCACGCAGCTCGATGGCCACCGGGATGGCGTCGTCGAAGTCGGTGCCTGGCTGCGGGTCGAGGTCGATGCGCAGCTGGTCGGGGTTGTCGGTGTCCTCTGCCCGCGATGGCCACGGGTGAAAGACCACGGTATTCATCTGCACCGCCCAGACGGCACCGGCCGGTTCGTCGATCACGAGCTGCGGATGGGTGCGCCCGCTCGGATAGACCACCGGCACCGCCCGCACGAACTCGGGGGCGCCCTTGGGCGGGTTCTTCGAGAAGAACTGTTCACCGTCGATGCCGGCCGGAAACCGTTGCAGCGACACCGGGCGGTCGCCGTTGGCCGCGACGAAGGGCTCCCCCACCGCCACGAGGTACTCGGCCAGGTCGAGCTTGGTGATGCCGACCTCCGGCCAGAGCACCCGGCTCGGGCTGGAGATGCGCATGACTCTTTCGCCGTGTGGCCCTTGGACAACAAGCTCCGTCGCTTCACTCGCCATGCGCCCAACCTAACCCGGATCTCCCCCGCGAACCGTGAGTTAAGCCCCAGAAATTCGCGATTTCTGGGGCTTGTCTCCCAGCTCGCGGATGTCTTCGCGCGGCGCCGAATCCGACCTGATGCCCGGCGTCGACCTCGGCGGCGTCGCAACGTTGCTCGGCGAACCCTCGGAGCCGACCACGACACTGTTCATCTCAGCGAGGTCAGACGCCGTAGTCCTCGGCCGGCGAGGAGATGCTGGTGATCGTGCGCTCGGGATTGTCGGTCGACACCCACACCGAGATCGACGAGTTGTCTCGTGGATTCGCGTCGCTTCTGGGGATAGCGACCCCGCCGACGAACACGGTGAAGCTGTCCTCGTCGGTCACGGTGTGCGGATACTGATCGGCGAGCGCAAGTGCCGAGTCGCCGATCTGGATACCGTCTATCGTCGTCAGTGACACGCCGTTCAGTTCCGGCGCCTCGAGAACGACGTAGTAGTTCGAGTCCAGCGGCGCCGTGGCGGGCCAGTCCTCGTCCACTATCCGCAGCCCCGGCCAGTCGTAGCGGGTCTGGGGGCCGGGCTCGACGGTGGGATATTCCCTGTCCACGACCGGGTCGGCGCCGAAGGCCGCGGTCAGGGCGGCGACGACGTCCTCGATCGGGTCGAAGTAGCTGAAGGACACCACGCTTTCGTCGCTCGAGGTCACCTGCATGGCCTCGGGCGTCACAACGATTCCGGTGACGGTGGCGGCGGCCGCGGGTGCGGGTGTTTCCGTCGGCACCGGCGTTGCGGTCGGGCTGGCGACGGATGTCTGTGACGGCCCTGGCGAGGCCGCGGTGCCTGCCGATCCCTCCCCGGCGCAGCCCGTGAGCGCCACTGCCAAAGCCCCGATCAGAACGAATAAACGTGCACGAACCATGGATCTCCCCCGAGATGTCGTCATGTGCTTACGCTATCGACGGCAGCCCTCGAACGCCCAGAACCGACCACCCCAGTTCGGGGTGGTCGGACCGGTCGAGCCTAGTGCGCGACCTGTTGCGCGGCCCCCGCGATGTTGACCATCCAGGCCACTCCGAACTTGTCGACGCACATGCCGAAACTGTCGCCCCACGGCGCGACCTCCAGCGGCATCGTCACCGATCCGCCGTCGACAAGCCGGTCCCAGTAGACGCGCAAGACTGCGGCGTCGTCACTGTCGCCGCTGAGCGAGACCGAGTAGTTGTTGCCGGGCGTGTACTCCATGGCGTTCGGGGTGTCCGCCGCCATCAACGACAGGCCGTTCGGGGTGGTGAGCGCCGCGTGCATGGTCTTGTCCTGCTCGCTCGGGTCCTCGCTGGCCTGGTATTCCGCGAACGTGCTGCGCGTCAATTCGCCGCCGAAGATCGAGTGGTAGAACTCCATCGCCTCCTTGGCGTTGTCACGAAATCCGAGATAGGGGTTGAGCTTCGTGCTCATGATGTCTCCTCGCTGCCCGGACCTCGCTGCCCGTGCCATCGGTGGTGGAAGGTGCGTCTGCGTACGCTGCCGATTATCAACCGGACGGCGCAGATGCGCGAGGTGTACGCCGCATCAGCCCGTTCGGGTCAGCACGACTGCGCCGCCGGCAGCAGCTCGGCGGGCACCGGCCGCGAGATCAGGTAGCCCTGCGCGGTGTCGCAGCCCATGGCCCGAAGCAGGTGCAACTGGCCGGGACGTTCCACCCCCTCAGCGGTCACTCGCAGGCCCAGCGCGTGGGCCGTGTCGATGACCCCACCCACCAGAAGCGCATCCTGGGGCGAGTCCTCGATCGTGTCGATGAAGGTCTTGTCGATCTTCACGGTGGTCAGCGGGAGGTCACGCAACATCGCCAGCGACGAGTACCCGGTTCCGTAGTCGTCGAGCGCGATGCTCAGGCCCGCGTCCCGCAACGCCTGCAGCTGGCCGATCGCCCGCGGCAGGTCGGTGATCGCGGACCCCTCGGTGATCTCAACCTGCAGCAGCTCCGCGGGCACCCCATGGGCGGCGAGTGCCGCGAGCACCTGCGGAACCAGGGTGCGGGCGGCCAGCTGCAGGGGCGACACATTGATCGCGATGCTGCGTGGCTCACCCGCATCCAGCCACTGGCGCGCCTGGGCGCACGCCTGGTCGATCACCCACTCACCGATGCGGTGGATGTCGCCGGACAGCTCCGTGATCGGGATGAACTCGGCCGGCGACACCTCACCCAGCACCCTGTCGTTCCACCGCAGCAGAGCCTCGACGGCGGAGCAGTCTCCCGTGACCAGGTCAAGTTGCGGTTGATAGTTCAGTGCGAAGGTGCGGGATTCGAACGCCGCCGTGAGCCGACGGCGGATGAGCGCGTTCCGGGTGATCGGCGCGGCGCCCTGTCCGTCGAGCCTTGCCACTTGGCGTTTGCCGGACTGTTTGGCCTTGATCATTGCTCCGTCGGCGTGTCTGAGCAGCGCGTCGAGCTGGTTCAGCTCCAGTTCGTCGACCACGTCGACGGCCATCGAGACACCTACCGACGCGGATACGTGCAGCAGGTGGCCGTCGCTCGGGAACGGTGCGGTGGCACTGATCAGCACTCGGTCCGCGACGTCGAGGGCCTGGGCCTCCGTCACGTTAACCAGAAGCGCCGCGAATTCGTCCCCGCCCAGCCGGGCCAGAACATCCGTGGGACGCACCAGCCTGCGCAGCCGGTCGGCGAATTCGACGAGGACCTCGTCGCCGGCCCGATGTCCGAAGGTGTCGTTCACGGCCTTGAACCCGTCAAGGTCGATGAACAACACGGCCACGCCGGCCAGGTCATCCGCGGTGAACGTCGAGCCCCGCTCCTCAAGCTGGCGCCGGTTGGCCAGTCCGGTGAGGGAATCGTGCAGTGCGGCGTAGCGGAAGTCGGACGACAGCCGCTCGAACAGCTGGGAGACCGCGACAACACCGGGCCCGGCATCGGTGAGTACCAGCACGTCCCGATATCGGGACTCCTCCGGCAGGGCGAGGATGCGCTGGGCGGCGTGGCCGAGTTCGAGGTGTCCCGGCAGCGAGAAGGAATTCTCCGACACCATCTGCGCCGCGGTTGACCTCACGTGCAACCCCCGTCCGTAGCCGAGTCGCCCGGTGAGCGTGTACTCCACGTGCTCGCGCGACAACAGCGCGTATCGTTCACCCTCGTGCACGACCAGGGAGCGGAGCTGGCGCTCGGCCCGGAAAGTCCGGTCGATGTCGGCCAGCGGGGTGTCTCCCGGTACCAGTCGGGCGGGTGTGGCCAGTTCGCCGACGCTGACGGGCCGGTCAGCACGCAGGTCCCGGGCTACAGGCGGAAATTCTAAGCTCATACAAAATCAATACCGGAGCGACTGGGTGTCACGAAACCCGCTCGCCGCCGTTTGCCGCACGTTAAGGTTCCGCGCACCCCCAAAACGGCCACATCGAGGTGCAGGTCACCGGGCCGCTGAGCGATGACCAGGGAGTGACACCGACATCCGCAGCTACCGAAGGTCGGTTAAGCTGACGCTGAGCAGGCAGCGCCTGTGAGTGTCGATATCGAAGGACCCCCATGGACCACGTCGCCAGCATCGTCGCCGATATTCACCTGACCAAGCCCGAGGCGCTGGCCGTGATCGCCGCGACGCTGGATGCCCCGGTGCAGGGGGCGCGGACGGCCTCCGCTTTCGTGGGGCTACCGCAGGGCGGCTGGGTGGAAGTGGACATCCCGAAATTCGGTGAGGCCCCGCCCCTCACCCTCGATGTGCACGATCCCCGCGGCCAGGCTGAGGCCCGCGCCTCCGCCCAGTCGCTGCTGGACCTGCTCGCGCACGTCGCCGGCTGGCCGGTGCATCACCTGCACGAATGAGGGCAACTCTATGCGTACGCACGGGTTCTTTCCCGTAGCGTGGAGCCATGAGCAACGAGACCCTCACTCCCAGCACGCTGCGTCCCAGTTACGTGGAACCCGGCAGGGACTTCGATCGCGACACCAATTACATCGAAGACCGCATCACCCTCGACGGCCGCGACGGCTGGCCGGTGGAACCCGGCCGCTACCGCCTGGTGGCCGCCCGCGCCTGCCCGTGGGCGAACCGCACCGCCATCGTGCGCCGGTTGCTCGGCTTGGAGCGGGTCATCTCTCTTGGCATGCCCGGCCCCACCCACGACAAAAACAGCTGGACCTTCGACCTCGACCCGAACGGAGTAGACCCGGTGCTGGGCATCGAGCGCATCCAGCAGGCCTACTTCGCGCGCTTTCCCGACTACCCCCGCGGCATCACGGTGCCGGCGATCGTGGATGTACCCTCCGGCAAGGTCGTGACCAACAACTATCCCCAGATCACCCTGGACTTCGAGACCGAGTGGGCGGACTACCACCGGCCCGGCGCGCCCGACCTCTACCCGGTGGCCTTCCGCGCCGAGATCGACGAGGTCGCCAACCTGATCTTCCACGACGTCAACAACGGCGTCTACAAGTGTGGCTTCGCCGGCAGCCAGAAGTCCTACGAGCGGGCCTACGGCGCCCTCTTCTCGAGGCTCGACTGGCTCGAAGAACGCCTGACGAACCAGCGCTACCTCGTGGGCGATACCATCACCGAGGCCGACATCCGCCTGTTCACCACGCTCGCCCGGTTCGACGCGGTCTATCACGGTCACTTCAAGTGCAACCGCAACAAGCTCAGCGAGATGCCGGTGCTCTGGGCCTACGCCCGCGACCTGTTCCAGACCCCGGGCTTCGGCGACACTATCGACTTCGAGCAGATCAAGAAGCACTACTACGTGACGCACAGCGACATCAACCCCACCGGCATCGTGCCCGCTGGGCCGGATGCGTCGGGGTGGCTGACCGCGCACGGCCGCGAGGCCCTGGGCGGCCGCCCGTTCGGCGACGGCACCCCGCCGGAGGCGCCGCTCGAAAGCGAGCGAGTACCGGCGCTCTAGGCTGCACTGTGGTGCGGAAATCCCCCCTTGCCTGGCAACAGGAAGGGGGGATTTCCGCAATTCAGTCGCGCCTAGCGGGCGAGCCAGCCACCGTCGACCGGCAGGGTGATTCCGTTGACGTAGTCGGATGCGTTGCTGGAGAGGAAGACGGCGGCACCGACGAGGTCGGAGGCCTCGCCCCAGCGTCCGGCGGGGATGCGATCGAGAATCGCCTTGGACCTGTCGGCGTCCGCCCGCAGATCCTTCGTGTTGGCGGTGGCGATGTAGCCGGGTGCAATGGCGTTCACGTTGACGCCGGACGCGGCCCATTCGTTCGCCAGTGCCTTGGCCAGGCCCACGATGGCCGACTTGGATGCCGTGTAGCCGGGCACGTTCACGCCGCCCTGGAAGCTCAGCAGGGAGGCGGTGAAGATGATCTTGCCGTGGCCGCGAGCCACCATGTTGGCGCCGACGGCGCGACTCAGCACGAACTGCGACGACAGGTTCACGGCGATCACTTCGTCCCAGAACTCGTCAGAGTGCACGGCGGCCGGGGCCCGGCGGATGGTGCCGGCGTTGTTGACGAGGATGTCGGCGTTCAGGGCGGCCAGCTCGGTGCCGAGGGCGGTGATCACTGCACGGTCGGCGTAGTCGGCGTCGTAGGGGGTGAAGGTGCGGCCCAGTGCCTCAACCCGCTGGGAGACCTCGCTGCCGGTCATCGGCATGTTGACGCTCACTCCGACGATGTCGGCTCCGGCGGCCGCGAGTCCCTCGGCCATGGCGAGCCCGATGCCGCTGCTGGCGCCCGTGACGATGGCCACCTTGCCGGTGAGGTCGAAGGGGTTCGCGGTCATGTTGGTGCTCCTTTGTGAGTGTGCCGGGTCGCGTTCGATGTTCTGCTGGGCGGAACATCGTTCCGCCTAGTGACTACTCTACGGGGTGATCACGCCGCCGGGCGACCCGACCTGCGGATTGGACGGGCCCCGCACGGCCGCGAGTACCCTCGTATGGTGCACATCTCTCCCGCGACCGCGCTCACAGCGCTCACCGCCGGCGACTGGCGCGAACTGGAACGTCGGCACCAGGATCGGGCCGACGCCGCCACGCTGGGACGCCGGCAACGCGCCGGCACCGTACACACGCATCCGGTGGACGACTTTCTGTTCACCTACTACCCGTTCCGTCCAGGGTTGTTGCGGCGGTGGCACCCCGGTGCCAACGTGGTCCTGCAGGGCGCGGCGACCGAGGAGCGCGCCGGGTGGAAATGGTACCGCTCCGAGCGGGACGACCTGGTCGTCGACCACGCCTTCATCGAGAAGAACGCGCGGAGCATCCGCTTCATCGTGACACTGCTGGGCCGCACCGCCCAGCGAGCCGGCGATTTCGGCTGCTTCGGCCTGCACGAATGGGCCATGGTGTACAAACAGGGCGAGCACCGCCATGAATCGCCGCTGCGGCTCAGCCAGGGCGACACCGACACCGTGGTGGAATCCCACCGGATCGCCTGTACGCATTTCGACGCGTTCCGCTTCTTCACCCCCGCCGCCGTGGACCTCAACTCGGAGCAGGCCCGCCCCGTACTGCCGAGCCGGGAGAACCAGCCGCGTCTGGAGCAGCCCGGTTGCCTGCACGCGGGCATGGACGTCTACAAGTGGGCCATCAAGCTCGGTCCCCTGATTCCCGGGGACCTGCTGCTGGACTGCTTCGACCTCGCCCGCGACATCCGGGAACTCGACATGCAGGCATCCCCCTACGACCTCTCCGAGTGGGGCTACTCCCCTGTCGCCATCGAGACCCCGACCGGCAAGGCCGAGTACGTGCGGCGGCAACGCGGGTTCACCGAACGGAGCAACGGCCTGCGCGCCCGGGTGATCGCCGCGGTCGGCGCGCTGCCGGAGCCTGTGCTCCCGGCGCGTTAGCCCAGGTCACGTCGGCGGATGCGCTCCAGCTCGTCACCGATACCGATGTCGGCCACGACGACCCGGCCGACATAGTCGGCGGCCGGGCGGGTGACGAGCCCGGTCTTGCAACCGCCGAAGGTCACCGTCAGGTCGGCCGGCAGCACCGTGGGGTCGGGCACGCTGCCATCGTCCATGCCGATGCCGCTGGGCAGGTCCACGGCCACGACCAGGGGCGGATGCTCACCGGCGAGGGCCGGCAGAAGAGCCGCCACAGTGCCGCGCGCCACTCCGCGCAAGGCGGGATTGCCGGTGGCCCCGGTGCCCAGGATGCCGTCGAGGATCAGGTCGGCCGAACGAGCGAGGCCTGTGACGACCTCGGGAGGTTCGTCCACCGGGCGCAGGTCAGCTCCGTGCGCGAGGGCCGCCTCGAGCGCTTCCCGGTGTGGGCGGTCGCTGGTAGGCAGGATGCAGAGGGTGGCGCCCCAGCCGGCCAGCATCTCCGCGGCGTACAAGGCGTCTGCCCCGTTGTTGCCCGACCCGGCCAGAACCAGCACGCGCGCATCCTCAACCGCTCCGCCATCCGATCCGCCGCGCCGCGCCGTGAGAAGGGCCGCTGCCTCGGTTGCGAGCGCACGGGCCGCCCGGGCCATGAGGGGCACTCCCTGCTCGAGGAACGGGGCTTCGGCCTCGCGCACCTGGGCTGCGGTGTAGGTCGGCACGGGTGAGGGATGCACGCCGCCACCCTACGCCGCCGGGGCGGCCCGACCCCGCGACGCTCAGCATCCGGTCAGAGAAGTGGATACCCCATGGGGTATTGTTGGGTCCTCCAGGCCGCCCGGCCTGGCCAACCAGAAGGAGTCCCCCGTGTGCCGAGCCGTGACCTGTAGAACCTGCGGAAAGACCACCTGGGCCGGCTGTGGTCAACACGTCGACCAGGTCATGCGGGGCGTCCCCCGAATCGATCGCTGCGCCGGACACCAGAAGGAGCCCTCCGGGGGAGGCTTCTTCACCAGGCTGTTCTCCCGCCGCTGACCGGCGAAAAGCGCTCACAGTCCTACGCTGGGGTCATGGATGTTCCCAGGCCGACAACGCTGCGACCGATACTCACTCTCACGGTCAACCCTGCCCTCGACGTCAGCACCTCGACGGAAAACGTGGTCGGTGAGCACAAGATGCGCTGCGGACTCTCCAGGCTCGACCCGGGTGGCGGCGGCATCAACGTCTCCCGCGTCATCCAGCGTCTCGGTGGCCAAACCCTGGCCATTTATGCAGCCGGCGGGCCGACCGGCGACGCCTACCGCAAGCTCATCGAAGCCGAAGGCCTCCCCACCGTGGTGGTGCCCATCGCGGGCAGCACCCGGGAGAGCTTCACGGTTGACGAGACGACCACCGGCAAACAGTTCCGCTTCGTGTTGCAGGGTCCGGAAATCACCGAACCCGAGTGGCGTGCCTGCCTCGCCCGGGTGGCGGAGTCGATCCCGCACGGCGGCTACGTGGTGGCCAGCGGCAGCCTGCCGCCGGGCGCGCCCGACGACTTCTACGCCAGGGTCGCCCGCCTGGCCCGCGAGCACGACGCGCGCTGCATAGTGGATGCGTCCGGGCCGGCCCTGGCCGCAGCCCTCGCGGAAGGGGTCTTCCTGGTCAAACCCAGCGGACGTGAACTGGGCGAGCTGGTGGGCTCGACGCTCGACACCGAAGAGAGCCAGATCGCCGCGGCAAGCACCCTCGTCTCCCGGGGATCCGCCGAGTTCGTGGCCCTCACGCTCGGCGGCAAGGGTGCCGTGCTCGCCTCGGCGGCCGGCGTGATGCGCTTGGCCGTTCCGCAGGTCACGGTGCAGAGCACTGTCGGCGCCGGCGACAGTTTCCTCGGCGCGTTCGTGCTGCGCATCGCACAGGGCCACGACCCTGCCGCGGCCTTCAGAGCGGCGGTCGCGGCCGGCAGCGCCACCGCGATGACACCGGCCACCGAGCTCTGCCACCGGGCCGACGTGGAACGACTGGAAGCCGAACTCGCCCTGGTCCCGGCCTGAGCGCCTCGGGCGGCGAGATTAGTGTTGTTCCCATGAAGCTGACCAGAATCGACCCGCCCGGTCGGAGCTTTTCCCGCTGGCTGACCGACGAAGAGGTGGGCCAGGTGCTGGCCGCGAGCCGTGGCTGGCGACTCGGGAGCGACGGCAGCGTCGTGGCCGGCACTGTGCGCAAGACCGTCATCGCCCCTTCCCTGGTCGCCCTGGGCGCCGCGGCAACCGCCAATCGGTGGATCAGCCGCCCCGCCAGGGCGGGTAGCGACGGCAGCGGGCCGACCCACATGATGTGGGGCGTGTTCGAGGCCCGCACCGACGCCGAAGTGGCCGAACTGGTGGCCGCCGCCCCGCGGTAGGCCGAGTCATTGACCCAGTGATCAATGTAGGGTGGGAGCCATGACCCTCCTCGCCCCGCAGAAGACCCGCGCCACGATTGTCCGCACAGTGTTGCGCCTGGTGCTCGGCGCTTTCCTGCTGCTCGCCGGCATCAGCCACCTCACTGTCAACCGGGAGGCGTTCCTCGCCCAGGTACCTACCTGGCTGCCGCTGGAGGGCGACTTCGTGGTCGTGGCCTCGGGAGTCGTCGAGATCATCCTGGGTGCGGCGCTGCTGGCGCTGGGCAGGTTCCGTGTGCAGGTCGGCTGGATCGTGGCCGCGTTTTTCGTCGCGATCTTTCCCGGCAACATCTCCCAGCTCGTCACCCAGACCGACTCATTCGGGCTGAACACCGACCTCGACCGCACCATCCGGCTGCTCTTCCAGCCCGTGCTGGTGCTCTGGGCGCTCTGGTCAACGGGCGCCTGGAAGGCGTGGCGCGAGTATCGCACCGGCCGGCGCACCGACGGCGGCAACTGACCCATGGGCGGACCCAAACTGCCCGAACAGGAACGCTGCGACGCCATCCTGACCGCCGCCTACCAGATCGCCCTCACCGACGGTCTTGATGCCGTCACCGCCCGACGCGTCGCCACCGCAGCGGGCATCTCCCCTGGCCTGGTGTTCTTCCACTTCCAGTCCAAGGACGGCCTGCTCCAGGCCCTGCTCGCGGTGCTGCTCGACGGCACCCTCGACGCGCTCACCGACCCGAGCCTGGCCGCCCTGGCACCGTGGGACCGCCTCGAACGGATGGTCAGGGTCGAGCTCGAACGCCTGGTCGAGCACCACGCGGGCGTGGAGTTGCTCTTCGCGTTTTACTTCTCCCGCCACGCCGACCTGTTTCGCGACCGCATCGAGGCCTCATTTGGGCGCTACCTGGAGGCGTTCCTGCCGGTCTGCCGCGAGGCGGTCGGCGCGGCCGGGTCCCCTGCCGGCGGGGAGGGCGTCTCGGGCGTCGACCTCGCGGCCACAGTCGTGGCGCTCATTCAGGGCGCCTCCATCCAGGCGATCCGCAACTCGGCCTTGATCAATTCCGAAGCGCTCCTCACGACCATCAGGGCCCTGCGGCCGCGCGCCGCCTGACAAGCCGTCCTGAGGAGGCCGGCGCCGAGGCAGGCAGAGCGACCCGAGACAGGTCTCCCCCGACGTGCCTCAAAAACCCCTTCTGCACGCGTGAAGGGGACTAGTGCCCGGAGTGGGCGACGTCGGTGCGGCGAGGCAGCGCAGCCGGACGCTAGGGCAGGTCGCTCAGCCCGGCGGGCAGCGGACCGTCGCTCACGAGGTACAGGCGCTGGGTCGCGCGGGTCATGGCCACGTAGAGTGCTCCGGCTCCGCGTTCGGACGCCGCCACGATGGCGGTGGGGTCGACGACGATCACGGCGTCGAATTCGAGACCCTTGGAGTCGTGCGGGGTGAGCAACGCCACATCCCGCAGCAGACCGAGCGCCCCGCGGCCGACGATGTCGCCGAACTCGGCGTCGAGAGCCTCTGCGAGGGCATCGATGTGCTCCTCCACCACGATCACCGCGACAGTGCCGCCCACGCCCAGGGTGCGCTCCCGCCGCAGGGCGTCCAGGGCGTCCGTCACGATAACGACCGGCCAGTCGCTGGCGCGCACCGTGCGTGACGCCGTGATCGGCAGGCCGTGCGCCACCGCCATCTTCTCGGCGGCCTCGGCGATCTGGCTGGGGGTGCGGTAGTTCACCGTCAGCTCCTCCAGGCGCCACCTGTCGGCTTCGAACGAGGCCTCGAGCACGGGTGCGAGGGCCTCCCGCCAGCTGTCCGCCGCGGCGGCCGCGGCGGCCTGGGCGATGTCGCCGACGATGGTGAACGAGCGGCGCGGGCCGCGGCGCATGAGCAGCCGCCACTGCATGGGCGAGAGCTCCTGCGCCTCATCCACGATCACGTGCCCGTAGGTCCAGCTGCGATCCAGCGCCGCCCGTTCGGCCGTGGTGGCGCGGTCGCCGAGTTCGGCGAAGTTGTCGGCGAGGGCCTTCGCATTCACGAGTCCCTTGACGTCCATGTTCTTGATCGCCAGCTCGGCGTTCTCAATGTCGCGCTTGCGCTGTTCCTTGGCCTCACGCTTCTGGGCCGCGTCGACGGCGCTGTACTCGCCGAGGTGCTCGGCCGCCTCATCGAGCAGCGGGATGTCGGCGATGGTGAACTCGGCGTCACGCGGTCGGTGGAGCAGCGCGCGCTGCGCGGCCCGCCAGCGCGGCGTGAGCTCTTCCAGCCACTGCGGCCGGGCGTAGAGGTCCTGCACAAGCTTCTGCGGGGTGAGTGGCAGCCATGCGGTGTTCAGCGCCACCCGTACATCGTCGGCCAGCCGGAGGTCTTCGCGCAGCATCGGAAGGTCGGTGTCGTCCATCGACCGGCCCTGGCGCTGGAGCTGCTCGAGCCACTCGCGGGCCAGCGCGTTCAGGGCGTGCTTGACGAAGACGACGCGGGCCTCGTTGTGCGGCTTCCCGCCGGAGCGGGCGCGGTGGATGGCTGCCTCGATCAGCTGGGGCTTGAGCACCAGGGTGTCGCCGTTCACGAGCAGCTTTTGGGCGGCGGCCGGCACCTTCTGCCTGCTCTTCACGGCCCGAGCGATCAGGTCGGCCATGAACGTCTGGCCCTTGAGCGCGGCGACGGCGGGCGCGTCCTCGTGGCCGGCCTCGACGCCGGGGAACAGCTGGCCCACCGAGGCGAGCACCACCCCGGTCTCTCCGAGTGACGGCAGCACCGCCTCGATGTACTGCAGGAACGACGTGGACGGTCCGACGATGAGCACACCGGCGTTCTGCAGCCTGTCGCGGTGCGTGTAGAGCAGGTAGGCGGCGCGGTGCAGCGCCACGGCGGTCTTGCCGGTGCCGGGGCCGCCCTGCACGACAAGCACACCGTTCAGCTCCGAGCGGATGATGCGGTCCTGTTCGGCCTGGATCGTCGAGACGATGTCGGACATGTGCCCGGTGCGCTGGGCGGTCAGCGCCGAGAGCAGCGCCCCCTCGCCCTGATGCAGGTTGGCGGTGTCGCCCTCCAGCAGCGCCGCATCCAGAATCTCGTCTTCGATGCGGATGATGCGCCGGCCGTTGGAGAGCAGGTGCCGGCGGGAGCGGGCACCGAGCGGCGTCGCGGCGGTGGCCTGATAAAAGGCGCTGGCCTGCGGTACCCGCCAGTCGAGCAGGATCGGCTGCAGGTTCTCGTCGCGGAGGCCCACCCGGCCGATGTACCTGTAGACGGGTGCGCCGTCCTCCTCCGGGGCAGTCTCCAGCCGGCCGAAGGCCAGGCGGTCGTCCACCTCGCGCAACTGCACGATGCGGTCCTCGTAGGTGCGGGCAAAGGTGTCGCGCTCGGACCGGGACTGGTGGTTACCACCGACGTCGAGAATCCGCACGGCCTTCAGCTGGGCCTCGGCCTCCCGCTGCAGCGCGTCGAGGCGCGCGTACAGCGTGGCGACATAGTCCTGTTCGCGCGCGAGCTCCGTATCAACCACTCAAACACCCCTCAAATCAAACGACCAGTTTAGCCGCTGACGATGCTGCTGGGTTTCGACCCCCAACCGGGAGCACCGGCAGAGCGAATCCGTCACGCGGCCGAAATGTCCCCGGCATACACGCTCCCTAGGTTTGGGCTACCGGATTCCGCACCCCGTCGCGGACAGAGCCCGAATAGACCCGAATAGAGGGGTAAACCATGAGTGGAAATGCCATGCGCCTGCAGGCGATCAGGGATGTCGAGGCCTATGTGCCCCCGGCCGTCAGCTTCACCGACGCCGAAACCCCTGGCCAGATCTTCGGTGAGAACGTGTTCAGCAGCGTCGTCATGCAGAAGCGCTTGCCCAAGCTCGTCTACAAGTCGGTCATGGCCACCATCGAGCACGGTGCGATGCTGGATCCCCTGGTCGCCGACGCCGTCGCCTCCGCCATGAAGGACTGGGCGATGGAAAAGGGCGCATCGCACTACGCGCACGTGTTCTACCCGCTCACCGGCCTCACCGCCGAAAAGCACGACAGCTTCCTCGAACCCGTCGGCGACGGCACCGCGCTGGCCGAGTTCGCCGGCAAGACCCTCGTGCAGGGCGAGCCCGACGCCTCCAGTTTCCCCAACGGCGGCCTGCGCAACACCTTCGAGGCCCGCGGCTACACCGGATGGGACGTCACCAGCCCCGCCTACGTTCTGGAGAACCCGAACGGCAACACCCTGTGCATCCCCACGGTTTTCGTCTCGATGACCGGCGAAGCCCTCGACCACAAGACGCCGCTGCTGCGCTCGCAACAGGCGATGGGCGAACACGCCGAGCGTATCCTGCGCCTGTTCGGCCACGTCAAGCCGGCCAAGGTCGTCGCGTTCTGCGGCCCTGAGCAGGAGTACTTCCTCGTGGACCGGCACTTCTTCCTGGCCCGCCCCGATCTGCTCAACTCCGGCCGCACCCTGTTCGGCGCCAAGCCGCCCAAGGGCCAGGAATTCGACGACCACTACTTCGGTGCCATCCCCGAGCGGGTGCTCGGTTTCATGATGGACACCGAGCGGGAGCTGTTCAAGCTCGGCATCCCCGCCAAGACCCGGCACAACGAAGTCGCGCCCGGCCAGTTCGAGATCGCGCCGATGTTCGAACGCGGCAACATCGCCGCAGACCACCAGCAGCTGCTGATGACCACGTTCAAGACCATCGCCAAGAAACACGGCATGGAGTGCCTCTTCCACGAGAAGCCCTTCCAGGGAGTCAACGGCTCAGGCAAGCACGTCAACTTCTCGCTGGGCAACAACCAACTCGGCAGCCTGCTCGTCCCCGGCGACAACCCGCACGACAACGCCCAGTTCCTGGTTTTCTGCGCCGCGGTCATCCGTGCCGTGCACAAGTACGCCGGTCTGCTGCGGGTCTCCGTCGCCTCGGCGACCAACGACCACCGTCTGGGCGCCAACGAGGCCCCGCCGGCGATCATCTCGATCTTCCTCGGCGACCAGCTGGCGGATGTCTTCGAGCAGATCGCCAAGGGTCCCGCGACCTCCTCGAAGGACAAGGGCACCATGATCATCGGCGTCGACACGCTGCCCCAGCTGCCGACCGATCCCGGCGACCGCAACCGCACCAGCCCGTTCGCCTTCACCGGCAACCGGTTCGAGTTCCGCGCGCCGGGCTCGATGCAGACCGTGAGCGGCCCGATGGTGACGATCAACACGATCATGGCGGAGTCGCTGGACTACATCGCCACCGACCTTGAGGCGGCCGTCGCGGCCGGCACCGACTTCGACACCGCCGTGCAAGCCCTGCTGACCCAGATCATCACCGAGCACGGCGCCATCGTGTTCAACGGCGACGGCTACGCGGACTCCTGGCCCATCGAGGCCGAAAAGCGGGGGTTGGCGAACCTACGGACGACGCTGGACGCCCTGCCGGAGCTGATCACCGAGTCCGCCCTGGAGCTGTTCGAGAAGTACCGGGTGTTCAACCACCGGGAGATGCACAGCCGCTATGAGATCGGTCTGGAGCAGTACGCGCTCACCATCGGTGTTGAGGCCCGCCTCACCCTCGAGATCGGCTCGACGCAGATCCTGCCGGCCGCGATGCGGCACCAGACCGAGGTGGCACTCAACATCGGCGCCGTCAAGGCCGCCGGCGGGGATGCCGACTTAGCCGCCCTGTTGGAAGTGAGCGCTCCGATCGCCAAGCTGCGCACCGCCCTGGCCGTGCTCAAGGACGTCCTGGCTGCCGAGTCCGGCAGCGCGCTGGCCGAGGCAGAGCACGCCAGGGATGACCTGCTGCCGGCCATGAGCGCCGTGCGCGCGGCGGCCGACGTGCTGGAGGGCATCGTGGCCGATGACCTGTGGCCGCTGCCGACCTACCAGGAGATGCTCTTCATTCTGTAGCTTCCACGAACAGGCCGAACGCAGAAACGCCCCGGCCGGACCCGTCAAGGTCCGGTCGGGGCGTTCTCATCCGCGGCTACGCCGCCAGCGGCATCCGTGCCGGTTCGGACGCCACGTGCAGGGCACCATCGGCCACGGTGACGGCCACCACTCCCGCGACGCCGAGCTCTGAAGCCACCAGCAGGTCGGCGATTCTGTCGTCGAGCTGACGCTGGATGACCCTGCGGAGCGGCCGCGCGCCGTACTCGGGCTCGTAGCCGTTCTCGGCAATCCAGTCCACGGCCGCGTCGCTCACGGTGAGCGCGTGTCCCTGGGCGTGCAGCCTGGCCTCGGTCTGGTTCAGCAACAGCCGCACAATCTGGCGGAGCTGGGGCTGATCGAGCTTCCGGAACAGCACGACCTCGTCGATGCGGTTGAGGAACTCGGGCCGCATGGCCTCACGGAGCTTGGCCATCACCCGGTCCCGCAGGGCCTTCTCCGACCCGAAGCCGTTGTGCGCTCCGTCGAGGTCGGCGGTGAAGCCGAGCGCGCCGCTGCGGCTGGCGAGCACCTCGGAGCCGATGTTGGACGTCATGATGATCACGGTGTTGCGGAAGTCCACAGTGCGGCCCTGGCCGTCAGTGAGGCGGCCGTCGTCGAGCACCTGCAGGAGCAGGTTGAAGACGTCGGGGTGCGCCTTCTCGATCTCGTCCAGCAGCACCACCGAGTAGGGGTTCCGCCGCACGTGTTCGGTCAGCTGGCCGGCCTCGTCGTAGCCGACGTACCCCGGAGGAGCACCGACCAGGCGGCTCACGGTGTGACGTTCACCGAACTCGCTCATGTCGAAGCGCAGCATCGCCTTCTCGTCACCGAACAGTGACTCGGCCAACGATTTGGCGAGCTCGGTCTTGCCCACCCCGGTGGGGCCGAGGAACAGGAAGCTGCCGACAGGCCGGGAGGCATCGCCCATTCCGGTGCGGTTGCGCCGTACGGCCTTGGCGATCACGGTCACCGCGTCCTCCTGCCCGATGACCCGCTGGTGCAGGTCGTGCTCGAGCGTGGCGAGGCGTTCGCGGTCGCCCGCGGTGAGGCGGCTGGCCGGGATGCCGGTGGCGCGGGCGATGATCGCGGCGATCTCGGCCTCGTCGACCACGGCGGACGGTGCCGGCTGTGACGCATCCTGGGCGGCCTCGGCCGCGGTGATCTGCTCCGCCAGCTGCTCGGTCTCGTCCCGCAGGCGGGACGCCTCCTCGTAGGCCTCGGCGGCGACCGCGATGGTCTTGGCCGTTTCGAGGCCGGCCCGCTGTTCGCGCAGGCCTTCGATGTCGACCCTCGAGCCGAGCGCTAGACGCGCTCGGGCGCCGGCCTGGTCGATCAGGTCGATGGCCTTGTCGGGCAGGAACCGGTCTGGAACGTACCTGGCGCTCATTTCGACGGCCGCGCGGATCGCGGCATCCGTGTAACGCACCGAGTGGTGCTCGGCGTAGCGGCCCTGCAGGCCGGCGAGGATCTGCACCGCGTCGTCGATGCTGGGCTCATTCACCCGCACGGGCTGGAAGCGCCGTTCGAGGGCGGGGTCCTTCTCGACCTTGCGGTATTCGTTGAGGGTGGTGGCGCCCACGACGTGCAGCTCACCGCGCGCCAGGCGCGGCTTGAGGATGTTGCCGGCGTCCATTCCGCCCTCGCCGGCGCCGCCGGCACCGACCACGGTGTGCAGCTCGTCGATGAAGACGATGATCTGATCGCTGCGCTCGCTGATCTCGTCCATGGTCTTGGTCAGGCGTTCTTCGAAGTCGCCGCGGTAGCGGGTGCCGGCGAGCATGGCGGGCAGGTCGAGCGCGATGACGCGCTTGCTGCGCAGCTGTTCGGGCACCAGGCCGTCGACGATGGCCTGGGCCAGGCCCTCGACCACGGCGGTCTTGCCCACGCCGGCTTCGCCGATCAGCACCGGGTTGTTCTTGGTGCGGCGGGAGAGGATCTCAACGGTCTGTTCGATCTCGTCGCTGCGGCCGATCACCGGGTCGAGCTTGCCGGAGCGGGCACGCTCGGTGAGGTCGATGCCGTAGGTGTCGAGCATCGGGGTGTCTGAGGCGCTGTCGGCGGCCGAGCTGCCGGCCTGGGCCTCGTCGTCCTCGGCCTGCTGGGCGCCGGCCTGCAGTGACTCGGCCGTGACGCCGGACTCTGCGAGCACGCGGGCGGCGGGTGAGTCCTGGTTCACCACGAAGGCGAAGAACAGGTGCTCCGGGTCGATGTAGGTGGAGCCGAAGGCGCGGGCCACCTGGTGAGCATCCAGCAGGGCGCGCTGTGCCGAGGGCGTCAGACCGGGCGCGGACTGGGACTCACGGTCGCCGGACTCCGGCAGGCGTTGGTCGGCGGCGGCCGCGATGGCGGCGGGGTCACCACCGGCACGGCGGATGGCCGAGGCGGCGGGTTCCTGTTCGACCATCACCCGCAGCAGGTGCAGGGCGTCAACGTGGGCGTGACCGTGGGCGACGGCGAACTGGGCCGCCTGCACGAGGATCTCGTGGGTGCGGCGGCTGAGGAGCCGGGTGATCTCGATGGGGCGGCCGGACTGCGCGGCGCGCTGGCCCTGCAGGTAGCGGGCCAGGAACTCGTCGAACGAACCGTTGTCGGAACCGGTCGGGCCGAAGTATGTAGGCAAGGAAACCTCCTGGGAATCTGAACGAGGAGGAAACCCAAAACTTGAGTGACCTCGACTCAAGTCAACGTTTGGGCGCGCGTTTCATTCCCGCGGCATCCTGAGATTTCCCTGAATCCGCGCTCGCAATGCGTCCGGCGGACGCCGAAGTCACTGCCACCGGGCGCACGACACACGGGCCGGGTCACCGGGTTTCAGGAGGTGAGGTCGGCGCACTCGGGTGCAGCTCGGAAGGCCTGGCCGAGGGTGCTGGAGGTGTCCTGGGTTGCCGTGGTGATGGTCTGAGCGGCGGCACCCACGTCGGAGAGCACTGTACCGGTGTCACCGACGAGCGTCGCCAGCGCATCGACCAGGGTGGCCCCGCTGGTGCCCTCCACCGCACTGGCGCTCGCCCGCAAGGTCGTGAACGACTGATCGACGGTGTCGATCGACTCCTGCACGGCCAGGAGCTCCGGGTCGTCGCCGAGATTCTCCGGGGGTGACTTCACAGTGTCGACCAGGGCGCTCACCGAGGCCGACACGGTATCCATCTGGTTGGACACCGCGGTACCCACCGAATCGCCCCCGGTGACCGCCGCCGTCGCCAGCCCCTGAACGTCGGTCTGCACGGTCGATACGTCGCTGCAGACCGTGCCCGCCCAGGTGATCTGTGCATCTGTCGGAGGTGACGCCGTCTGACCGGGTGACGGGGTGGCCGTTGCGGCCGATGGCGACGAACTGCTCGGTGTCGGATCGGTGCCGTCGGCGGGCGCGCATCCGGCAAGGAGCACCAGCAGGGCCATGAAGACGATGGGCTTTCTCACTGGGGGTGCTCCTCACTGGATCTGCCGCACGACGCGGCTGCGGTGGACTCTGGGCGTTACTGGGTGTCGCCCTCGGAGTCGAGTTGGATCGCGAGGTCGAAGGCCTCGACGATCTTGCGAGCCGATGACAGCAACCGTGGCGTGCCCACGATCGGGGCAACGGCGATGAGAACGTCCTCGATGTCGTCGGCGGTCAGCCCGACCTCCGCTGCCGGTCCGACGTGCATGAGGTACGAACCGACCGGTGCATCCACGGCCACCAGGGCCGCGATCCGGGCGATCATCAGCGTGCGCGGATCGAGGTCGGTGCGGGCCAGCGAGACAGCGTTGATCTCGGCCGCCGCATCCAGCACCGGGGTTGTTCCTGTGGCCATGGGTATCGCTCCATTTCCAGGGTTGGGCCCTGTTGGTGTTCGCGTTTTCCGGATTCTTCGGTGTTCGACGGGCGCACCACGACGGCACGCCGGTCTCACGCCGCAGACGGTAGCAACCAATCCGCGTCCCGCCGATAGCGCCGTTCCGGAATCGTCCGAAACGGATGAGGCGTGCCCGACCCCGCGCTGGCCTGGCGGATCAGTCCCGCTCGAGCTCCCGGGCCAGGGACTCCAGTTCGGCCCCGCCGGCCATCAGCCGGGTCAGCTCGTCGATGGTGATGCCTCTCCGGTCGAACTCGCCCAGGCTGGCCCCGCGGTTGAGCACCAGGAACCTGTCCCCCACCGGGTACGCGTGGTGCGGGTTGTGGGTGACGAACACCACGCCGAGGCCGTGGTCCCTGGCTTGCGCCACGTAGCGCAGCACCACCCCGGCCTGCTTGACGCCCAACGCCGAGGTGGGCTCGTCGAGGATGACGACCCTGGCACCGAAGTAAATGGCCCTGGCGATGGCGACGGATTGCCGTTCGCCGCCGGACAGGGTGCCGATGGGCTGGTCCACGTCACGCAGGTCGATGCCCATCCGGCCCAGCTGCGCGAGCGTGATCGCGCGCATCTCGGCAACCTGGAGGCGGGAGAACGGGCCGATCCCGGCGCTGAGTTCGGCGCCGAGGAAGAAGTTGCGCCACACCGGCATCAGCGGCACAATCGCCAAGTCCTGGTAGACCGTGGCGATACCGGCGTCGAGAGCGAGGCGCGGTCCGGTGAAGCGCACCGCGGCCCCGTCGAGCTGGAGTTCGCCGGAGGAGTGCGGGTGCACACCGGCGAGGACCTTGAGCAGGGTCGACTTGCCCGCGCCGTTGTCGCCCAGCACGCAGAGCACCTCACCGGCGCCGACCGAGGTGGAGATGTCGCTGAGCGCGATGACCGACCCGTAGACCTTGCCGATGCCGCGCACCTCGAGGATGGGCGTTGGCCGGGTTGCTCCTGCGGCGCTCATGCGCGTACCCCGGCTTGGCGGCGCACCGAGAGGTTCACGAGCACGGCGAGCAGCAGCATCCCGCCCAGGAAGGCCTTGAGCCAGTTGTTGTCCCACTGGGCGAACACGATGCCCTGCAGGATCATGCCGTAGATCAGCGCGCCGAGGGCGGCGCCGATCGCGGACCCGTAACCGCCGGTGAGCAGGCAGCCGCCGACGACGGCGCAGATGATGTAGATGAACTCCTGGCCGATGCCCGTGGTGGCTTGCACCGTGGCCACGTCGAAGAGCGAGAGCATGCCTACCAGCCAGCCGGCCGCCGCCGTGCCCATGAACAGGCCGATGCGGGTGCGCTTGACCGGCACGCCGGTCTGCACGGCGCTCTGCAACTGCCCGCCGATGGCGAAGATCCAGTTGCCGTACCGGGTGCGCAGCAGCAGCCAACTGGCCACGGCGGTGATGCCGAGCCACCAGAAGACCGACACCTTGAGGTTGACGCCGAAGACCGGGATCGTCGAACCGAAGATCGCCTTGCCGGCGTCGAAGCCGGGCACCAGGGTCATGCCCTGGATGGCGACCTGGCCGGTGACGAGCTTGGTGCCGGCGAGGTTGAGCCCCTGCAGGATGAAGAAGGTGCCCAGCGTGACGATGAAGCTGGGGATGGCGGTCTTGACGACCAGGAACCCGTTGAAGGCGCCGACGGCGAGGGCGATCAGTAGGGCGAGCAGCATCGCGAACCACAGGTTCATGCCCCATTGGGTGGTGAACGCGCCGACGAGCAGCCCGGTGGTGCCGGTCATGGCTCCGGCCGAGAGGTCGAACTCGCCGCCGATCATGAGCATCGCCACGGCGACGGCCATGATGCCGAACAGCGACGCGGAGTAGAGCCAGGTGGCCACGCCCGCCGTCGACAGGAAGGATGTCGTCGCAACGGAGAAGTACCCGAAGATCGCCAGGGCGGCGACGAGGGCGCCGATCTCCGGCCGACGCAGCAGCCGCACCATCGGATGCGTGCGCGTCAGGCGCTCGTCCGGCGACGCATCCGGCGCGGCGCCCGGTGCGGTCAGCATCGTCATCGGGTGCCGTTGCCGGCGAACGTCGCCACCTGCTCGGCGTTCTCCTTCGTCACGAAGCCCGGCCCGGAGTAGACCGGCTGGCTGCCGCCGACGACGTTGCCGTTGGTGTAGAACAGCTCGAAGAAGTCCACCGGCAGGTAGCCCTGCAGGTAGGGCTGCTGGTCGACGGCGAAGAGGATGCTGCCGTCCATGATGAGGCTGGTGACGTCGGCGGAGACATCGAAGGTACCGATCTGGGCGTCGCTGCCGGCCTCGGCCACGGCCTGCGCGGCGGCCACACCCACCGCGGAGTTGAGGGTGAGCACACCGTCGATGCCGGGGTCGGCCAGCAGGGCGCTCGTGATGGTGCTCTGGGCCTCGGCGACGTTGGCGATGTCGACCTGCACGTTGGTCAGGCTGCCGGCGAGGGTGTCCGCGGCCCCACGGCAGCGGTCCTCGAGCCCGGCGTTTCCGGCCTCGTGGATGACGCAGATGACCTTTTTCGCCGACGCCTCGGCGAGCTGGCGGCCGGCGCCCTGACCGGCCAGGTACTCGCCCTGGCCGATGTGGGTCATGGCGCCGAGCGCGGCGGACTCCTCGGCTCCGGAGTTGATGGTGATCACGGGAATGTCGGCGGCCACGGCAGCCGTGACGGCACCGCGCAGGCCCTCGGGGTTGGCCATGGACACGATGATGCCGTCGACCTTGGCGGCGATCGCCGTCTCGATCAGCTGGCTCTGCTTCTGCACATCGGGGTCACCCTGGTAGGTGACGGTGGCGCCGTAGCGGTTTCCGGCGGCCTCGGCGCCGGTCTTCACGACGTCCCAGAACGCGTCGCCGGGAACCGAGTGCACCACGAGAGCGTACGTGCGGCCGGAGTCGTCGGCCGGGGCTGCGCCGGCTCCCGAGCCGGCTCCGGCGACGGGCTGGCCGGTGCAGGCGGTGAGGGCGAGCAGGGCGAAGCCGGCGCTCGCGCCCAGGAGGGTCCGGCGGGCAGAGATTCTCGACACGAGTGGCATCGTCCTTCGGGTTCGGGCGCGTAAACAGCTTGGCCTTTTCAGGCGCAGTCCACTTTAGGCGTCCGAACGGCGAACACCGCAGTCGGGCTGCAGCCCGACGGCCTCAGGCCGTGCGGGCGGCCTGCTCCACCCGGTCCCGGTAGCCGGCCCACCAGCCGGCCTCTCCCGACGGCAGGTTCTCGTTTCCGGCCCGCAGCCCGGCAGCCCCGTCGATCAGTTCGCGCACGATATCGGCGTGGCCGGCATGCCGGTGGGTTTCGGCGATCAGGTGCAGCAGGATGCGGTGGAGCGTGACCACATTGCGGTCGGCGGGCCACCAGGCCACCCGGCCGGTGGCATCCAGCGGCACCTCGGTGATCGTGGTCTCCGAGTGCGCCCAGACCCGCCGGTACAGGTCGACGATCGCGTCACGGGACTCATCCGGGGTCGCCCACATGTCGGCGTTGTCCTCGGCAGCGTCGCCCATCCAGGACAGCTCTTCCGGGAAGGTGCGGCCGAAGGTCTCACCGAGGTACCCGGCCTCGACCCCGGCCATGTGCTTGATCAGGCCCAGCAGGTTGGTGCCGGTGGGCACCACGGGCCGGCGAATGTCGTACTCGCCGAGACCCTCGAGCTTCCAGACCAGGGCTTCCCGGGCCTCCTGCAGGTAGCGGCGGAGATCTGCGGTCATGTCGGCGTCGGTCATGCCGACCAGCCTTGCAGATCGGCGAGAATGGAGCCATGAGTGCTGCCGGCGAGTTCATCGACGCCACCCTGCAGCGGGAGAGCTCCTGGGAGCGCGCCGACGCCGATCGGGCCCGGCTGGGCGGCAGCCTCACCTTCTATGGCGCATCCGTCGGCGCGATACGCGGCACGATCCGCGATGCCGGGCGGCGCTACCCCGGCCTTGGCCACGACGAGATCACGGCCCTGAGCTCCGAACTGTGGGCGGTGCCGGTCTACGAGCGCCGGCTGGCGGCCGTGGTGCTGCTGCAATCCCACGTGCGAATGCTGCGCGCCTCCGACCTCACCCGCATCGAGGGTTTCCTGCGGACCGCACAGCTGCCCGCTCTCCTGGACCCGCTCACAGCGGATGTGGTGCGGCCGCTGGTCGATGCCCTGACCGGTCCGGCGCGCAGCCGGGCGCAGATCGTGCTCGACCGGTGGGCGCAGGATCCCAGCGCCGAACTGCGCCGTGCCGCCGGCCTGCTCGGCGTCTGCGGCGGCGCGGCCCAGCGTCAGGAGTACTAGTCATCAGGAGCGCGCGCGTCAGGGTATGACGACGACCTTGCCCCGGATGCTGCCATCGGTGAGACGGCGCATGGCTGTCGCGGCCTCGGCGAGCGGATACACCCGATCGATGACGGGCCTGATCGCGCCGCTCTCGAGAAGGCCCGCGAGGGTGTGCAGGTCATCCTGACGCACGACCGAGACCAGACCGGTGAGCTTCTGGGATACGAACGGCGACAGCAGCAGGGCCCGCAGGGCCCTCTCGAAACCGCCGGTCACCCGGCCGCCGCCTTCGCCGCCGACGAGTACCAGGGTGCCGCGGGGCGCGAGCAGTTTGCGCAGCGAGGAGATCGACCGGTTGCCGCCGGTTTCGAGCACGAGGTCGTAGCGCTCGCCCGACCGGGTGATGTCCCCGCGGGTGTAGTCGACGGCCGCATCCGCCCCGAGCGAGAGAACGTAGTCGAGCTTCGCGGTGCTGGCGATGCCCGTCACGTGCGCCCCGAAGGTCTTGGCCAGCTGCACGGCATAGCCGCCGACGGCGCCGGAGGCCCCGATTACGAGCACCCGCTCCCCCGGGCCGGCGTCCCGCAGCGGGGCGAGGGCCTGCAGGGCGGTGACGGCCGAGGTCGGCACGGCCGCGGCCTGCTCGAAGCTCAGGGCCGCCGGCTTGGGCTCGAGTTTGTCGGCCCGGGCGGTCGTGTATTCGGCCAAGGAGCCCTCACCGACACCGAACACCTCATCGCCCGGTGTGAACCGGGTGACGTTGGCGCCGACGGCCTCGACGCGACCCGCGACATCCATGCCCCGCACCCGGCTTTTCGGGGCGCGCAGGCCGACGGCGGGCCGCACGAGGTAGGGAAGCCCCGCCATCAGGTGCCAGTCACCGATATTGAGGCTCGCGGCCTCGACGCGCAGGAGAACGTCGTCGGCGCCGACGGCCGGCCGCTCGATCTCGGCGGGGTGTAGAACGTCGGCCGAGCCGTAGCTGTCGTGGACGATGGCCCTCATGATGTGCCTCCAGGTCGAGTGAGGATGGGAGTTGCCGGGTACTGGAACACGTCGTCGAGTGGTCGATTGAACACCCGGGCGATCTGGAACGCCACCTCGAGAGAGGGCGAATAGCGGCCCTGCTCGATGGCGATGATGGTCTGCCGGGTCACGCCCACCAGGTCGGCCAGCGCGGCCTGAGTCATCTCTCCGTGCGCGAAGCGGAGCCCGCGGATGTTGTTGGTCACGCTCGTCGCCTTCACCATGACTGGAATCCCCGGCGGTAGGCGATGATCTTGGCGATGGAGGCCAGGATCGACGAGAGCACGAAGGCCAGGTAGATCACGTTGGCGATCCAGAACGCGTCCAGCCCGGTGATGGCGAAGACCAGCGCGAGTACGGCCCCGAGAATCACGAAGGACTGGCCGATGTGTTCGCCGAGCCGGTTGATCTCCTTGTCGCGCTGGTCCTTCCGGCCGGCCTCGTGGGGCGACAGGATGGCCGCGATGATGTTCAGCAGGATCCCCGCGACGATCGAGCCGACGATGGTCCACAGCATCGCGGGAATGTAAGCCGCCTGCTCGAGAGGGGCGCCGTCTGCGCCACCCAGCACCAGAACCAGATAGATGCCGTACGCCACTATCGCGACGACGACCATGATCCAGGCGCGTTGTTCTTCGCGTGCCATCTGCGGCTCCCTGCCTCGATGCCGGTCCGTGCCGGCGTGTAAAAAATTGTTGACACGATGAATGTATGCCCGACCAGACACCGTGTCAAGTATTTTTTACTTACCTTTTCGCGACTTGCCGAGAAATGCCCCTTGCCGGGGCGTGAAGGAGTCTTGTGCGGCAAGTCGGTGAGCTGAGCGGCTGGTGGTGGTGCCGGCGGCTACGGCGAGCCGCGCTAGAGCCGGCGGGCCCAGTCGACGATCAGGCGGATGCCCGCGGCGAAGTCCGGTGACTTCGGCCGGTTGAGAAAGGCGTGGGCGGCATCCGTCAGTACGTGGTACTCGACGGGAACCCGGGCCGAGGCGAGTTCCTTGGCGAACTGCTCGCCGGAGGCCCGCATCGAATCGCTGTCGGCGTCGATGAGTAGCGCGGGGGGAAAGTCGGGCAGCGAGTGGCCGCCGGGGAACGCATACGGATCGGCCAGTGCGGCCCGGCTCCCGGCGTAGATGCGGTTCACCGCGTTGAGCAGCAGGGGGGTGTGTGTGTGAATCTGCGCCGGCCGCGCAGTCGGCTGCGCAGCTCGCGCGAGCGCTCGGGCAGGCTCGCGTGAAAGAGGCCGTAGGCGAAGAAGACCCCGCGCAGGGGCTCGGCGCCACCGTGGGCCAGCCGGAGCACGGCTCCCGCCGACAGGCAGGCGCCCGCGCTCGCTCCGCCCAGGATCACCCCGTCGCCGAACTCGCCCTGTACCGCCCGCACCACCGCGACAACGTCATCGACCGGCACCGGAAAGTGGATGCGTCCGGTCGACGCTGCCGTCCGCCCGAATCTGCTCAGCCCCGGGATCGACGTGAGCCTGTAGTCGACGGTGATCACGGTGAATCCGGCGGCGGCCAGTGCCAGGGCCACCTCGTGGGTTTCCGGCAGGTCGAGGCCGCCCTTGACGAAGGCGCCACCATGCACCCAGACGATCGGCGCCGGCTCGAGCGACACCGATCCGACCAGCGCCGTACTGACCGGCGGGGCATACCGGCGCACCGGAACGGGGCCGTGCGGGCCCTGAATGACAGCGTCAACACCGACATCCGCGTTCTCGGCCTCAGATGCACCGCGAGTTCTCCCGATCATCTGCACAGGCTACGGCCTGTGGACCCGTGCCGGGCTCAGGAGTGCGCGAGCAGCCAGTCCAGCGCCGGCGCGCACTCGGTGAGGATCGAGATGTGGCCGTCATCGGCACAATCCCAGAGCTCGGCGTTCGGGATGGCGTGGGCCAGCCAGGCCCCGTGCGCGGGCGGCACCACCCGGTCGCGGCCGCCCTGCGCGATGAGCACGGGCACCGAGATAGCCGTCACGTCGAATCCCCACGGCACCACGAACGCCATATCGTCGTCGATGAGCCCGTCGGGGCCGGCCGCCGAGGCCTCCCCCACGTCCGCTCCCAGCGGCGCCCAGTCACCCTTCAGGGCGGCGTAGTCCCGCTCGACGAAGCTCGCCGGATCGAACTCCGCGGTCGCCTGGTAGTGCTCGCGGGCGGGCCGGCCGGAGCAGGCGGCGCGCAACGCGCCATCCGACGCCATGCCGGCGAAGAAGTCGAGGCCGTCGGCATCGAAGGGCGCGATCGCGGCCAGGCACGCGGCGGCGGTCACCCGCTCGGGCAGCAGTGCTGCGCAGGCCAGGGCGTGCGGGCCGCCGCCGGAGGCGCCCATCACCGCGAACCGGTCCAGCTGCAGGGCGTCGGCGATGGCCGCCACATCCGTCGCCGCCGACCCGACGGTGCGGCTGGGCAGCGGCGTCGACCCGCCGTAGCTGGGCCGTCCGTACGAGATCAGCCGGATGCGCCGCTGGGCCGCCGCCGCGAGCAACGGTTCGAGCAGGGCCCCGGTCTGTGGCGAACCGTGGTGCCACAGAACGGTGAGCCGGGCCGGGCCAGGTTCGCCGACGGGGTCGTAACCGTCCAGACCGCCGTATTCAGCCGTCGCAGCGGACGCCCCGGCGAGGCCGGTACTCCCAGCACTGTCGTGCACCCTGAGCACACGTCCGTCGGAGCGCCGCAGATCCTGCACTGACACCATCGGGCCAGCGTAAGCCGGATTCATGCGCCCGGCCGGCACGGCGCGCGGGTCAGGCCACGCTTCGGTCAGATACCGCCTGGTCCGGTTCGGCGTGCTCGGCGTCCCTCGGTTCCGGCGACATCAGCGGGGTGATGTAGGAGAAGCCCGTCGCGGTGTTCTTGGTCATCGACAGGACGAGGTCCATGTACGGTTCGAGCGCGGTGACCTTGTCGAGCGGCGATCCCACGATGAGCTGGAAGCCGAGGCCCTTCCAGGCCGCGACGGCCCGGCCGGCGAACTCGGAGTCCGACTTCACGAAGCCCTCGTCGAGGAAGACCGGGGCGAACCGTGGCCGGGTGCGGCTCTCATCGCCGAGCTGGAACCGCAGGGCGGCGCCGACGACGAACGCGACGAGCTCCTGGGATTCGCCACCGCTCTTGCCGCCGAGCGACGAATAGGTGCTCACTTCCACCCCGTCCGGTGTGGTGCGCACGGCGGTGATCTCCACGTGCCTGCGCACGTCCAGGAGCAGGTCGCGGTCCGAGTCGGCCCTGGCGGCGTGGCGGGCGGCGCCGGCACGCCCCGGGCCGGCGATGTCGAGCTCGTCCGGCCGGCGGATGAGATTCATGAACGCCTGCAGCCTGGTGAACCGGCTTTCGGTCTGCTCGTCGGTGAATTCCTCGGTCGACCCCGATGAGAGCAGCTTGAGCTCCTTGCGGAACGCCGAGGCATCGTCACGGTGCAGCCGGCGCAGGGAGATCTGCAGCCGGTCGCGGCCGGCGCCGAACGGCAGCGTCCGCAGGATGTCGTTGATCGGCCGCAACCGGTCTTCGATCTCCTCGATCGAGGTGGTGAAGGCGCCGACGAGAGGAACGAGGTCCTGTCCGCTCCACGCGGAGAGGCGCCGCTTCCATTCCTGTCGGCGCTCGTAGAGGCCGAGCGTGTAGACGGCGTCGAGGATGTCGCTGTAGCTGGAGTATGACTCCATCGCCACGCCGATGTTGGGGTCGGGCCAGCGACTCTGGAAGGTCTCGAAGATGCCGATCAGGGTGTCCCTGGCACTGCGGGCGGTGTCACGGTCCTGGCTGGACTGCTCGGTGAGCCGCTCGCGGAGGCGCTTCACGCCGTTGGCGAAGGTGGCCAGCTCGGCGCTGTCGCTCACGGCGGCGAACTGCGCGTCGAGGACGGCGGCGTGTTCGTCCGGCAGACTGACCGATTCGTCGGCGGTGAGGCGCTCGAGCCTGTCGTTCACGATGTCCTGGCGGTCCACGATCGCGGCGTGCTCCTCACCGAGCACCGCGGCCTCCCGCTCGGTCTCGTGCTTGTGCTTCTGGGCGGTCTCCAGTTCGGCGGACAGCCGCGCCTCTTCGTCCTGGAGCCCGCGCAGCACGTCGCTGCCGGCGAGCAGACGTTCCCGCTCGGCCTCCTTGGCGCCGATGCGTGCCTGGGCGCCGGCCACGTCGATGGCCGCCCACACGGTGTCGAGCACGTGCTGGTGGGCATCCTTGAGGCGCCGCAGGGCGATGATCCGGCCGGCCATGGCGGAGGCCTGCCCCGCCAGGTCGTCGGCACGTTCCTTGAGCGCGGCGAGCTCGTCGGCGATCTCGGCCAGGCGCACCCCGCTGGAGAAGCCGATGATCGAGCGCTGGTCCTTGTTCCAACCGTGTGCGCCGCGCTTGCCGTTGCGGGTCTGTCCGCTCTGGGTGACCCTGGACCCCTCACCGGCGAGGTCGGCGGGGCCGGTGACGCAGAGTGCGTCCAGTCTCGGTGTCTGCACGCGGTCCTGCACCCAGCGGCTGAACAGGGAGTCCTTGAAGACCAGCTTGCCGGAGACGTAGCGGGGGTCGGGGCGCACCTGCTGGTGCGGGTGCAGCGGCACGCCTTCGAAGTGGATGCGCACGGGAATGTGCAAAGGGTCGATGGCTGCGCCGAGGGCGGCGAGGCGCGTCTCGTCAACGAGCAGCACCCGAACGACAGAGGCGAGGGTGACCTCGGCGGCCTGTCGCCAGGCGTCCTCGCCGGGAGCGATGTCGATGAGCTCGGCCACGAACGGCAGCTCCTCGGCGGGGATCCCGGCGGCCTCGGCGATCATCAGGCGGGCGTTGTGCAGGTGCTGGGGAACGAGGCTGGCCCGGCCCTTGAGGAAGCTGTGCTCCTGCTTGAGGGTGCGGATCTGTTCCTCGAGGGGGTAGGCGGTGCGCTGCAGGCCGACCCTCTGCAGGTCGAGTTCCTGCTCGGTGGCGGTGAACCCGGCGAGGAACGACTCAGCCTGTTCTTGCGCGGCGGAGAAGGTATCCGCCGACTCGATGGGCGTGTCGATCAGCGCGATGCGCTCATCGAACCTGGCGCGTTCGGCGGCCACGTCGTCGCGCTTGCTGGCGAGCACGTCGAGGTCGTTCTGCAGGCCGGCGAGGGCGTCGCCGCCGTTGTCGCGCTGCTGGTGCACCAGGTCGGCGATCCGCACCTTCAGGTCGGTCTCGGCATCCCGGGCGGCACTGTGCTTGGCCTGGTTGTCGCGCCGGCGGGCGCGGTTGGTGTCGGCGGCGGTATCGAGCAGACCGTGCTCGGTGAGCAGCTGCCAGAGCACGAAGGGGGTGTCACCGTCGCGGTGCACGCCGAAACGGTCGATGAGGTCGGCCTTCTCGGTCGCGGTCTCGTAGTCGCGGTGCAGTTCGGGGAGGCGTTCGAGGACCTTGGCCTTCTGCGCCTCGGTGACCATGGCGCCGTAGGAGCGTTCGAGGTCTTCGAAGTGGTCGACGGCTTTGTCGGCGGCGGCGTAGGTGGCGGGCTCTTCGAGCACCATCGACTTGTACAGGCCGTCGACGGTCTTCACCTGCTGGCCGGCCTGGATGCGGGCCAGCAGTCGCAGCGCCTTGCCGCCCTCACCGTTGGCGCCGATGCCGAGCCGCGTGTACAGGGTCTGCGAGAACGCGGCATAGGTGTCGAACACGTCGAGGTCGGCAAACCGGTTTTTCAGGGCGCGCTTGTCGAAGCGGGCCTCGGTGACGTCGGCGAGGTCGCGCAGGTCGAGCCGGCCGTCTCGGGTGGCCATCTTCATGGTCACGTCGGCGAATTTGGTGGCGCCGCGCGGCACGAAGTAGGCGCGCAGCACCGTGAACCGGCGCTGGTTGTCGTCGATGAAGGTCATCGCTATCGCACCCCAGGTGGCCGAGTCGGCGCCGCGCAGCACCTGATCGTGCATCTGCCCGGTTTCGGCCTCGCGACTGGAGTCGGTCTTGCCGCGCAGGTACGTCATCAGGTTGCGCTGGTCGACGCTGCGGGCCCGCCCGGAACCGGCGTCGTTGGACGCACCGTTGAACGGGGTGTCCGAGGGCATCATCAACGCCAGGTAGGCGTCGAGCAGGCTCGACTTGCCGGTACCGGATGCGCCGGAGACCAGGGTGGCGCTGGCGGCGAAGTCCACCTCGTGGTGACCCTGGAAGCCACCCCAGTTGACCATCTGGAAGGACTCGGCACGCCACTGGGTGGTTCCCTCGGTGGCACCGTCCATGTGGAACAGCGGGGAATCGGTCATGAGACGGCCTCCAGGGCGGGGTCGGCAGGGTCGGATGTCTCGGGTTCGGGCTCACGGAATTCCTGGCCGTTCTGCTCCACCAGCCATTCCCACAGCTCGCCGAGTCGCTCGATGGGCAGCAGCACCTCGATCACGGCCGAGATGCGGAACCGGTCCGGATCGCTGGTCTTGAGCAGCACCCGCGCCTTCGCCAGGCTGTCCACGGCCGCCGCGGCGCGACGAGCGTCACCGAACCTGTCGGTGGCGTGCTCCGGCCGGAAGTGCGCGACGTTCTCGACCAGGTTGTCCCGGTCGACGATGACGATGTCGACGCCGCTGGCGCGTTCGCTGCGGAACCGCTGGCGCAACAGCACCAGCAGGATGGTCTCCTCGCGGGTGTACGCCACGTCGTGCAGCAGGGTCGGGAATCTGTCGCCGCCCTCGCCGACGGCCTGGCGCTTGAAGGCCACCTCGTAGTGCAGGTCGACGTGCAGATCGAGGAACAGATCGTTGAGCCGCGACTTGAGCAGGCTCTGCGAGGCGAGCAGGGTGCGCCACTCGGCCGGCTGCAGGGCGGCGGAGATGTAGCGGTGCTTGAGCAGCAGCACCAGGGTGCGGCGCTGCTCAACGGTCAGGCCGCCCTCGTCCCCCTCGAACAAAGAGAAGCTCGGGGCGCCGTCCTGCTCCTCGGCGGTCTCGGCGCCTTCGACAGTGTCGTCGGTCAGGTCGTCGGTCACGTCAGCGGTCACGTTGTCAGTCATGATCAGATCCATAGTTCAGGGCGGCCAGGGCCGCGGTGTCGTCGTCGGTCAAGATGATGCGCGGCACCCTGAAGGTGCGGCGGGAGCCGTCGGGCCGTACGGTTTCGAAGGCCTCGGTGTCTGACCCCGCTGTCGCGGCCGCGGCATCCGTGCGGTCGATGGCGTCGACCTGAGTGGCGATCTGCAGCAGCCCGAGGATCTCGACAGGCCGGCGCATCGCCGGGTCGAGGCTGTTGAACGCGTCACCGACGGAGGCGGCGCCGTCGATGCTGAAGGCCGTCACCATGGCATCGCGAAGCTCGGCCAGCAGCGGGCCGCCCTGGGTGCGCATCGCATCGAGGGTGGGCGGCTCCGGAGCGAACGCCGAGACGTCTTCCAGCGGCGGCGGCGCCCTGTGGGCGCCGGGGTCGTAGAACCGTTCGCGCAGGTGCTCGAGCTCCAGGGTGCCGGGCATCAGCTCGGCGGTCACCGTGGAGCGGGGCCCGGCGGTCTCCATCCAGATCGCGAGTTCCTTGTTGATCTCCCGCAGCAACCGTTCCAGTTCGCGGTCCTTGACAACGTCGTGGTTCACGATGTGCTCGCGCAGGGTGGTGGTCAGGCCGTTGCGCTGGGTGAGCACGTCGTCCACACCCTTGCGGATCAGGCTGACGGTGCCCATGAAGCTGCGCCGGTCGGCGGCGCTGAGCTGGAGGGCGAACGGGTGCAGCATGATCGACTCGAGGTCGTTTTTGAGTTCGGCAAGCAGGGCGTCGTTGCGCAACAGCACGAACGCGCCCTCGAATGCGCGGCCCTCCGCGGTCGACGACATCAGTGTGTCGGTCTTGGAGAGGTACTCGTCGAGCACCTCGCTGATCGGCCGTTCCTCGGCGCGGAAGTCGTTCACGATCTGCCGGTGCATGCCGGCGACGGACTCCTCGACACGCTTGAAATCACTGGGCAGCTGAGTGATCAGGTCGATCAGGTTGGCGTAGCCCTCGTGCATCGCATCGTTCGAGGCCGCTGCGATCTCTCCGCCGGTGGCGAGTCGGTCACGTTCGGCGGTCTTCTGGGCGATCTCCAGGTCGAGCCGGCGGATGCGTTCGTCCCGGTCCGGATTCGCCTGGGTGGCGCGGTGCCGCACGGTGTCGACGATGGTGGTGAGGCGGGATTCGCTGATCAGCGCCCGGTCGCGGGAGAGCCCGTCCACGAGCAGCAGGGCCTCGAGGGCGTGTGAGGTGAGCGAGTACTGCTCCTCACCGTCCTCCCCGGTTTCGCGGTAGAGCCACTGGTCGTTCATCCACTGCACGCACAGGGCGCGACCGTTCTTGCCGGGTACATCGCTGCCCACGGAGCGGAGGTCGGCGAGGTAGGCATCCACCTGGGTGTGCAGCCTGTCGGCCTGAACGCTGCGGCGGTCCCGGCTGAACGAGGACTTGAACACCGCGAGCACAAACGGCGCCCACTTGCGGTCGAGTAGCCGCAGGGTTGGTCGGTCGAAGGCGCTGTGCACCCGCGCTAATTCGGCCGCTATGTCGCTCACTCGTGCCCGATCCTTTCTCACCGGTCCGTCCCCGGACCTCCTCAACCGTAGTCGCCCCGGCGACCGCGAATCGGCGGCGTGGGTGTGCCGTGCGGTGGCCTGGCCCGGCCGGCCGAGACGCTCAGTAGTCGCTGAGGCCCTGACCGGCTGCTTCGTCGGCCTTGAGCTTGAGCAGGGCCAGATCGACGAGAACGAACATTTCGGTGCGTTCGGCCCGGCGGAGCTGATACTCGGGGTCGAGTGCGTCGATCGACAGGCGCATCAGGCGGGTGTGCATGGCGTCCTGGAGCTCATCGCTGGCCGCGTGCTGGGCGTCGCGCACGAGGCGGGCCACCTGGTCCTCGTCGTCGGCCACGGCGACCAGGGCGAGGGCGAGGAGTTTGTGCATCTTCCGGCGCAGCTTGAGCTTGTGGAGGTCCATCAGCTGGTCCTGGGTGAGGTCGTACCGCCAGGTCGACGAGGTCAGCTCCTTGCGCTGCGCGCGCACTCTCTCGCCGGACTCCTGGTTCTCCCGGGAGAGGGCGAGCATCTCCCGGCGGGCCGAATCGGCGAACCTGGCCAGGTCGTAGTCGGCATGCTCGGCCAGGCCCGCGACGATGATGTCGTTCTTGACGGCCATCCGGACCGAGGACAGCGCGATGAGCAGCCCCTCATCGACGATGCGGGATATCGGCACCCTGGCGTGCTGCGTCGCATCCGTCACAGGCCCATTTTAGTGAGTGAGAGCCACTTAGACTGCGGCCATGGGGAAAATCTGGAACGATGCTGCCGTTCGATATCTACAGGACCGGCGGATTTGCCCCCGATGTGACGCGCGACTGACCGGCGAATGGTGCCCGGGCTGCGGGGCGGACCTGAGCGGTCCGCTCGGCGGTGAGATGGTCTCGGCCACCGGACGGGTGGTCAAGGCGTTGCAGGCGCGGGACCGCCTGATCGAGCGGATACCGACGGTGGGGCCGGCAGGCACGACGGATGGCACCGCGCCGGCAGGTACAGCTCCGGCACGTACGGCGTCGGCTGTTGCTCCGTCACAACCGAAACCGTCAGACTCGCCGCGGGTCCCCGCGGACCCGGCCCGTGCCACGGCCGTCCCGGATGCGGGCGCCCAGGTGAGCGTGCAGTCGGTGCTCGCCTTCGCCGGAGCGGCCCTGCTCGCCGTGGCCGCCCTGGTCTTCACCTTCTTCAATCCCGACCTCACGAGCTTCGCCGTGCGCACGAGTATCGTCGCCGTCATCACGGTGGTCTTCCTCGGCGGCGCCTGGCTGTTCGCCCGGCGGGGCCTGCGCTTCTCGGCCGAGTCCGTGGCGGCCCTTGGCGTGGTGTTCATCGCCCTCGATGTCTGGGCTCTCGTGCAGCTGGCGCCGGCGTCCGCGAGCGGCTGGACCTTCGCCGCGCTCGGCACCCTGCTCGGCTCCGCGCTGCTGTTCGGGCTGGGCGCCCGCTCCGGCGTGCGGGTGTGGCTGTGGGCGGCGGTCGTTGGTCTGGCCCTGTCCCCCGGGCTGTTGGGCAGCGGCGGCGGCACCTGGAGCGCGCTCCTCGGCAGCCTGGGCGTGGCCGTCGTGGCGCTCGGCCTGCACCCCGTGCTCGCGCGCCTTTCCTCCGGGCTGGGCTCCGCGCTGGGGTTCGAACGCAACACGATGACCACCCTGCAGGCGGTGGCGGTGCTCGCCGCCCTGCTGCAGTTACTGCTGCTGTCGCTGACCACGATCACCTCGCAGATCCTGGGTTATGCGGGCATCCTGGCGGTGCTGTCCGTGGTGGCGGCGCTGGGCAGTCGCAATGGGCTGCCCCGGCTCTGGAGCTTCGCGGCGGGCGCCTTCGCGGTGGCCGCGGTGGCGATCCTGCCGCTGGCCGTGCCCTTCGGCGATTCCGCCTGGTACCTGGCGTTGATCCCGGTGGCGGCCGGGGTCGCCCTGGTGGGGCTGGCCGCGTTGCGCTCGAGCCCGGTCGCCCGCCGCAGCGCCCTGACGTCCGGCGCCGTCACGGTGCTGGCGTTGGGCGCGAGCCCCGCCCTGGTGACCGCGGTCACGCAGCTGTCCGGCGCGCTGTTCGCGCCCCTGCGCTGGGCCAGCTACCGCACCGGCGGCTACCCGGGCAACGCCTCGCCCTACCCGGCCAGCGGTGACTTCGCCTTCGTCGCAGGCTCGGCCACCCCCTCTGGGTACGGGGCGGGCCTCGTCGCCCAGAACCTCGGCCTGGCCTCGATTGCCGCGCTGGCCGCCCTCGCGCTGACGGCCTGGGCGGTCGCGCTGGTGAGCCGCGAGAGCGTCGCAGCCGAGGCGTCCGTGCCCACAGCGGCCCAGACGCCGGCGCCCACGCCCGCGAGTGCGCCGTCGACGCCGATTCGACTGGCACTGTGGATGGGCGTTTTCACCCTGCTCACCGTCGCCGGTTGGGCCGGCTTCTCGCTGACCGGCCAGGCCGTCGTCGGCCTCGTTCTCGCCGGCCTGCTCATCGCAGGTCTGCTGTTCGTCCCCGCGCTCGCCGCGGCACCGGCGACGATCAGGAGTGTGCCGGTCATCGGCGCCCATCTGCTGTTGCTGCTGGCGGCGGTCACCGGCTGGCTGCAGGAGTCGACCACCGTGTGGGTCGGCGCGGCCGCCGTGCTCACCCTCGCCGCGCTCGCCCACACCCTGCCCGCACGGTGGCGCCCGGTGTACCTCGGTCTCGGCTACGCGTACGCGTTGGTGATCGTGGCCACCGCGCTCACTCTCGCCCGCGTCGACGGCATCGCGGTGCTCTGCCTCACCGCCACCCTCGGCCTGCTCTGCGCCCTCGCCGCCACCGTCACCACCTGGCTCACCCCGCGCAGCTGGTACGCGGTCCTCCTGGTGAGCGCGGTGCCGTTCGTCGCCGGGGTGGTGGGAGTACTGCTGGTGCGCAGCGGCTGGACGGCGCTGTCGACCGGCGTGGCCTTCGCCCTGGCCCTGACCCTGATGACCAGCCGGCGGCCGGGTCTGACGTTACCGCTGCGATCCTTCGCGGCCGGCCTGCTGGTGCCCTCGCTCGCGGTCGTCGTGGTCTGTCTCGGCGCGCAGCTGTTGGCCACCAGCGGATCACCGGTGGTCCTGCCGCTGATCGCACTGATCGTCGCCGGCACCTTCGCGGCCACCGGCCCGATCACGCAGGCGCTCGAGAGGCGCGGCCTGGCGACCCTCGAAGCGGATGCCTGCCGCCGCTGGATCGAGGCCTCCGCCGCAGTCACCGGTGTGCTGGCCGTGCTACTCGCCCTCGTGCGCACCGCGGCGGGCCTGTCCACCACGGTGCTCGTGCTCGTGATCCTCGGCATTGGGGCGGCCGTCAATGCGCTGCAGACCGGCCGCCGGTCCGCCTGGTGGGCGGCCGGCGCCAGCTGGACCGGCGCCCTCTGGTGCATCTGGGCCATTCGTGGCATCGAGGTGATCGAACCGTACGTGCTGCCGCCGGCGCTCGCGATGGTGATCGTCGGCGCGATCCTCGTGACCAGGGGGCGGGCCGGCCAGACGCTGGCCACCACCGGTCTGGCCCTGGCCGTGGTGCCGAGCCTGCTGGTGCTCAGCACCAACGGGTCCGCGGGTTTCGGAGCGGCCGGTTTCGGGGCCGCCGCGTTCGGGCCGGTCACGCCGTGGCGGGCGTACGGCCTGCTGGCCGCTGCCCTGGTACTCGTGGTGATCGGGTACACGATTGTCCGCGCCACCGCAGTGAGCGGAGCGGCTTCGACCGCAACGACTCCGGCTAGCCAGGCACAGACCGGCCAGGCACAGACCGGCCCGGCCCCGACAGGTCTGATCGGGCTCCGCAGCCTCATCGGCGCCACTGCGGTGGTGGCCACCCTGGCCGCGGCGGCGGGCGCCGTGCAGGCCATGCGCTGGGGCCTCGGCCTCGACGACCTCACCGCCACCGCCCAGACCGGTGTCATGGTGCCCGTGCTGTTGGCCAGCGCCACGGCCACCCTGCTCGCGGTCTTCGCCGGACTCCTGGCCCAGGGAGACGCAGCACCGCACCCGAACGCCCCGTCGCGGTGGCGCTACGCCGCGGCCACGGCGTTCCTGGTCGCCGGCCCGATCACGGCTATCCGGCCCGACGCCTTCTCGATCGGCACCCTGGTGCTGCTCATGGCGATGATGCTGGGCTTCATGCTCGTGGTGTCGGCCAGGGCCCGCTCCGGTGCGATGTCGTTGCCGCCGGTGTGGTTCCTGTTCGTGCTGGCCTGGTGCACCGCCGTGGCGGGCTGGAGCGAACGGGAGCTGCGCGTCGAGGCATTCTCGATCCCCCTGGGCCTGGCCCTGCTCGGTGCCGGCGTCATCGGGATGCGCTCGGGCGCACGCGCCGTGCCGGCCAGCCTCGGCTCCTGGCCGGCCGGTTTTGCCGGCTCGTGGCGGCTGCTCGCTCCGGGCATCATCGTCACGTTCCTACCGTCGGTCCTGGCCACCGGCACCGACCCGCAGACCTGGCGCGCCATCCTGGTGATGTCCCTCGCACTCACAGCGATCCTGATCGGCTCGACCCGGCGCCTGGCCGCCCCGTTCGTGATCAGCCTGGCCGTGCTGCCCATCGAGGTCATCGTGGTGTTCACGGTGCAGATCGGGCAGACGATCAACCCGCTGCTGTGGTGGATCACCCTGGCCACCATCGGTGCGGTGATGCTCGTGATCGCGATCACCTCCGAGCGGAAGGGTGCCGCGGGAGGCGGCTTCTCGGCCCGCCTGCGCGACCTCACCTGACTCCGCGCCGGTGAGAAGCCAGTTGGGGCCCTTCACACGCCCTGAAGGGGCCCCAAGTGGCAACTCACCGCGTCGCGCACGAGTGAATTGCCAGTTGGGGCCCCAACCAGCGCTTCGTGGGGGCCTCAACTGGCAACTGGGTGCGGTGCGGTTTCAAGTTCTCTGAATGGATTGTTGGCGGTGGGGGTGGTCAGGCCTTCAGCAGGGCGGCGGCGCTGTCCCGGGCGGTGCGCGCCGCATCCGTGCCCGCGGCCCAGGTGAGGTAGCCGCCGTCGAGATTCACGGCGTCTCGGCCCAGCTGGGCGAGCAGCCGCACGGCGGTGTGACCGCGCTGGCCCACCTTGCAGTGCACGATCAGCCGACCCTCGGGCAGTTCCGCCTGGCGGGCACGGATGTCGTCGAGCGGGATGTTGACCGAGCCGGGGATGGCGGCCTCGGCGTACTCCCCCGCCGTGCGCACGTCGATCAGGGTGGCACCGGCCGCACGGGCCGCGGCGAGTTCGTGCCACTGCACCGACGTGGTCAGCCCTTCTTCGGCGTTGAGGGCCACGTAGCCGAGCATGTTCACCGGATCCTTGGCCGAGGAGAACTGCGGTGCGTAGGCCAGTTCGAGGTCGGCGAGTTCGGATGCCGTGATGCCGCCGGCCATGGCGGTCGCGATCACGTCGATGCGCTTGTCAACACCGTCGCCGCCCACACCCTGGGCGCCGAGGATCGCGTCGGTGTCGGCGTCGACGACGAGCTTGAGCGCCATCGACTCCGCCCCGGGGTAGTAGCCGGTGTGCGAGGCCGGGTGGGTGTGCATCACCCGGATGTTCCGGCCGCGGGCCGCGAGCAGCTTCTCGTTCCAGCCGGTGGCGGCGATGGTGAGTCCCATCATGCCCACGACGGCGGTACCGAGGGCCGGGCGCACCCGAATTCTCTTGCCGGTGATCACGTCGGCGACCAGGCGGCCGTGGCGGTTGGCCAGGCCGGCGAGGGCCACCAGGCGCTGCTCGCCCGAGATCGCGTCGGTCTTCTCCACGGCGTCGCCGATGGCGTAGATGTCGGGGTCGCTGGTGCGCAACTGGTCGTCCACCGCGATGCCGCCACGTTCGCCGATCGTGAGGCCGGCGGCCTGGGCCAGCGCGGTGTCCGGCCGCACACCGATGGCAGCGAGCACGAACTCGGCCGCTACGACGCTGCCGTCGTTGAGAGTGGCGGTGTCCGCGCCGATCTCGGCGACCTGGGTGCCCAGACGCACGCTGACACCCGCGGCGCGCAGCCGTTCGGCCACCGGGCCGGCCATCTCGGGGTCCAGCGGCGGCAGAACCTGGTCACCGAGCTCCACCAGGGTGACGTCCAGGCCCCGGTGCACGAGGTTTTCCACCATCTCGAGGCCGATGAAGCCGGCGCCGATGACGAGGGCGCTTCGCGGCACCACGGACAGGGCCGACATAGCCGCGTCGACGTCGTCGATGTCGCGCAGGGTCAGCATCCGCTCGCCACCGGGCAGCGGCGGGCGCACGGGCGAAGCGCCGGGCGAGAGCACGAGGGCGTCGTAGCCCTCGGTCGACTCCCGGCCGGTGGCGAGGTCGCATACGGTGACGGTCTTGGCCGCGCTGTCGATGCCGATGACCTCCGTACGCACCCGCACGTCAAGGTTGAAGCGGCTGGCGAGCGAGGCCGGCGTCTGCAACAGCAGGCTGGAGCGTTCTTCGATGACACCACCGAGGTAGTACGGCAGGCCGCAGTTGGCGAACGAGACATGGCCGCCCCGTTCGAACACCGTGATCTGGGCGTTCTCGTCGAGGCGACGGAGGCGGGTGGCGGCGGACATGCCGCCGGCGACNGCGTTCTCGTCGAGGCGACGGAGGCGGGTGGCGGCGGACATGCCGCCGGCGACGCCGCCGATGATGAGATATCGGTTCTGGGTCATGATTCCAGTGTGCTATACCCCATGGGGTATGTGCAAGTCGGGGGTTGAGGGTCGCGCCGCCGCCGGCACGAAAGCGTCCGGCGGCCGCACCTCATGGGTGCGGCCGCCGGACGGATGTCTCTGCTCTGCCCGGTCTCACCGGCCGCCGTCAGCGGATGTTCGCTCCGCGCACCGTCGTTACGCCGTCACACCGCGCCGCCGCAGCACCAGAACGGCGCTGCCGGTGAGCACGAGGAGTAGCGCGAGCAGTCCCGGCAGGGCGGGGTTGACGCCCGTGCTCGCCAGGGTGCCCGGCGCGTCCTGCGATGACGTCGCCGCAGCGCTGACGAGGATGTCGTCCCAACCGATCAGCGTGCCGTCCTCGGCCACCACAACCACGCGGTGTGCGCCGGGCGCCGTGCCGTTCGGGATAGCGACCTGCACGGTGCCCGCGGCGATGACCGTCGTGGATGCCAGCAGCGTCGGAGTCGAGTGCAGCCACACGCGCACCGCGTCACCCGCGAACGCGCGGCCGACGGTGACCGTGATGGTGTCCCCCGGCTTCGCGGTGGCGGGCACCGATACCGGTCCCCGCGCGGACTCGACCAAAGCGGCCGTCGCCACCGGAGCCGGTGCGGCCGGCCCGGTCGTCGGAACCGGGGTCGGCTCGGTCGTGGGAACCGGAGTCGGCTCGGTCGTGGGAACCGGAGTCGGCTCGGTCGTGGGAACCGGAGTCGGCTCGGTCGTCGGAACCGGGGTCGGCTCGGTCGTGGGAACCGGAGTCGGCTCGGTCGTCGGAACCGGGGTCGGCTCGGTCGGTGTCAGCGGGGTGCACTCGATGCTGCCCACCCGGATCGCATGGCCGCCGGTGTTGGAGTCGTCGGCCCAGAAGACGGGCTTGGCTCCGGAGACGCAGGCACTCTGCGGGGCAAGGGCGAAGCCCTCGTTGTTGAGGTTGGGCATCGACGCCGGTCGCTCGTACACCGTCGTGACTCCGAATCGCCCGTCGGAGGCGCCGGACTGCGCGATCTCCAGGACCGCGGAACGTCCCGCGCAGGTGTCATCGCAGACGGCCCAGAACCGGCCGGTCGAGGCCTCGAACTCCAGGTCCATCACACCGGAGAATCCGCTGGCGATGGTGGCGACGCGGGTGTATCCGCCGGTGGCCTGGTCCAGCGCGTAGGCGTAGATCGCACCGTTGGCCTCTAGTCCGACGAAGAACAGGCCGGTGCCGTGACCGGCGTAAACAGCCGGGTCGTAGGCGGCGTTGGTGCGCTCGTCGAGCATCCCCTGGGCCACCAGAAAGCTGTCCGGCACCCAGGCGATGGCCTCGAGGCCGGCGTTGGCGCCCACGACGGGCAGGTCGGCGGTGAGGTTCCATTCCATGCTCGCGGTGAGCTGGGTTCCGGTGGCGGATGCGTCATAGCGCAGCACCGCGGGCCGGCTGACGCCGCTCACGGCGTTGTTGCGCTCGCTGGCGATGAACAATCCGCCGTCAGCGCCTGCCGAGGTCAGAGCGACGCCCTCGGCGTCCACGTCGCCGGTGCCGTCGGTGTAATGCAGCGGCTTGCCCGCGCCCCAGCCGGCGGTGGTGTCCGGCACCCAGCCGGCGCCGTCGGCGACGAGCTTGTAGAGCGCGCCAGTACCGTTCTTGGCGGCCCAGAGCACGTCACCGGCAGTGCCGGCAGCGCCGGCAGCCTCATAGGCCAGTCCGCTCAGGTTGCCGCCGAGCACGCCGGCCGGGTCCACGGTGCGGACCTCGGCCGAGCCGGGCCAGGCCGCGGTGACCAGGTCGCCGGCGCAGCTGTTCGCGGCGCCCTTGGTGCTGGCGGTCGTCGCGCCGAAGTCGCCGGTGCCGTCGGCGCAGCGGCCGTAGCTGGTCGCGGCGTGCGCGGTCCATGTGTAGCTGTCGAGCAGGGTGCTGCCGTCGGCTGCGAAGAGGCGGGCGGTGTCGGCGCCGCCCAGTCCGAATCCGCCGTCCGCGTCTACGTCGATCGCGAGGTATCCCCCGGCCGCAATGCTCGTGCCGGTCGGGAGGATGACGGAGTGAGTGTCGTCGTTGTCCTTCAGGACGAAGCCGGAGACATCCGCGGCGGTCGAACCGTTGTTGATCAGCTCGAGCCAGTCGCCGGGCGTGCCGCCGCTCGACTCGATCTCGTTGAGGCGAACGGGCGAGCCACAGTCGTTCGCGGCGCCCTTGGTCGAGGAGGTCATCTGGGTCAGCAGGGTGCCGCCGGGGCAGATACCCCAGGTCGTGACCGCGTGGCTGGTCCAGCTCACCGAGCTGACCAGGGTGAAGCCGTCCGGGGCGAACAGGCGGGCGGAGTCGGCCGAGCCCAGGCCGAAGCCGAGCAGGCCCTCCTCGACCACGAAGTAGCCGCCGGCGACAATCACGGAGCCGGACGGCAGCACGGCCGTGTGGGTGTCGTCGTTGTCGCGCACGATCCAGCCGGTGAGGTCGACATCACTCGCGCCGGGGTTGAACAGCTCAACCCAGTCGCCGGGCGTGCCGCCGCTGGACTCGGTCTCGGTGATGCGCACATCCGCTGTCTCGGGCACGACGCAGTCGTTGGCCGCTCCCTTCGTGGCGGTGGCCGTGTCGGCGAATTCGCCGACGCCGTCGGGGCAGCGGCCATAGGTCGATGCGGCGTGCACGGTCCACGCGTAGGAGTCGATCAGGGTGACCCCGTCGGTGTCGAACAGTCGGGCGGCGTCTCCGCCGCCGAGGCCGTAGTCCATGGTGGGTGCCTCGACGACGAGGTAGCCGCCGGCGGCGATGGTCGAGCCGACGGGCAGCACGGCCGCGTGCGTGTCGTCACTGTCCTTGAGCACCAGTCCGGAGGCGTCGACGGGAGCCGTGCCCAGGTTGACGAGCTCAATCCAGTCACCGGGGGTGCCACCGTTGGACTCGACCTCGTTGAGGCGCACGTTGTCGGCGACGGACACGTCGCAGTCGTTCGCCGCACCGCGGGTGGCTGCCGTGGTCTCACGGAACTCCCCGGTGCCGTCGGGGCAACGGCCCCAGCTGGTGGTCGCATGCGCGGCCCAGGCATAGGAGTCGACCAGGGTGGTGCCGTCAGCCAGGAACAGGCGGGCGATGTCGGCCTTTCCGAGGCCGAAGCTGGTGGCGCCGTCGCCGTCCACATCAACGGCCAGGAACGCGCCGGGTTCGAGAACCGTGCTCGCCGGCAGCGCGAAGGTGCGCTCGTCCTTGTCGTCCTTGACGACCCAGCCGGAGACATCCGTCGCCACCTGGCCGATGTTGGTCAGTTCGATCCAGTCGCCGGGCGTGCCGCCTTCGGACTCGACTTCGTTGATGCGAACCGAGGGTGCCGGGGCCGCCATGGCCGGGCTCAGGGTGGCGGCGAGTGGAACCGCCAAGGCGAGGGTGAGGATGGCGGCCAGGCTTGGCCGACGCCAGTGAGTGCGCACAGGGATGCCCCTTCGAGGCTGTGGGTGACGAGCCTCGGATGGGCCCGGTCCACTGTGGCGATGCCAGGAAAACTCCCGGTGAACGTCGAGCGAACGCTCCTACCCGGCACTCTGCCGGAGCACCCGGCGGAACGGGATCGACGATGCGAGGACCAGCACGAGAAGCAGCGAACCGGCGAGCACGGACACCCAGGCGCCGCGTGGCTCGGTGACGGTCAGCCTGGCACCGCCGATCGCGGCCGGCATGAGCGCTATCGCCGCCAGCGCCGCACCGCTGAGCACACCGGCTACGATCCGGCCCCACAGCCGCCCGCGTCCGGAGATGGCGTAGCCACCGCCGATGCCGATCAGGGCCACGCCCACCGCAGCACCGCCGATCCCCGTCGTCACCAGCTCCACGACCGCTCCCGGCCTCAGCAATGGCGCCACCGCGAACGCGAGCGGCGCCAGGGCGAGCCACCGCCAGCCTCGGGCTCCCCCGGACCGCCGCAGCGCTTCCGCCCAGCCGAGCAGCGCGCCGGCGAGGGCGCCGGGCAGCAGGATGGCGCCGAAGGTGCCGTCCCATTCGAAGGTCGAGGCGATCCCGACCAGCTCGACCATGTAGGCGCGGAACCCAGCCGCCCACGCGATCCCGCAGATCGCACCGATCACGATGAGGGACGCGGCCGCCGGTTCGGCACTCTTGTCGTCCACGCTCGCCTCCACCCAGGTTGCCCCGGTCAGGTGTTCGCCGCCGACTCTAAGAGGCTTCCGGGCAATCGGCAAGGCCAACCGGCTATTGCTCCGTGCGCCTCGTGCCTATGCTGGAACGACCATGCGACTCCTCCTGATCCGTCACGGCCAGACGCCCGCCAATGTGCTCGGGCAACTCGACACCGCCCACCCGGGCCCGGGCCTGACCGAGCTCGGCGAACGACAGGCGGCCGTCATCCCCGAGGCCCTCAGGTTCGATTCCATTGACACCATATTTGCGTCGACACTGCATCGCACCCAACTCACCGCCCGTCCCCTCGCGCTCGACCGCGGCCTGGACATCCAGGTGGCCGACGGACTGCACGAGATCGAAGCCGGCGCGCTCGAGCGACGCAGCGATCACGCCTCCATCCGCACCTACATGGAGACAGTGTTCGCCTGGGGAGCCGGCAACCTCGATGTGGGCATGCCCGGCGGGCCGGATGGCCACGCGTTCTTCGCCCGGTTCGACGCCGACATCGCCGTGGCGGCCGCCAGCGGAGCGACGGCGGCGGTGTTCAGCCACGGCGCCGCGATCCGGGTCTGGGCCGCCGCTCGGGCAACCAACGTGCCGCCGATGTTCGCCGGGCTCCACGACCTGGACAACACCGGCGTGGTCGAGCTGATCGGCTCACCCGACGAGGGCTGGACGCTGCTGTCCTGGGCGGGGGTGCCGCTGGGCGGGATGCCGCTGGTCGACACGTCCGCCGTGGATCCGACCGGCGAAGCGCTCGACGCCTCCTAGCTGTACTGCCCAGGCAGGTTAGTTAACCGCGTGATCGGTGGCTTGCCTCCGATGGCGGTGTGGTGCCTGTGGTGATTGTATTCGTGGAGCCATG
>NZ_SOGI01000058.1:0-174088 GCF_004403385.1 Cryobacterium sp. TMT4-31 | reverse complement strand
GCCGGGGGTGCAGCGCGCGCATACCGGTGCGTTCGGTCAGAAGCTCCAGGCCCTGGATGATGCGGCGCGGACGGTGATGGCGGTGATGGATTCCATTGACGTGAACGCGTTGAGTGACCCGGAGGTGGTCGCGTTGACGCAGATGGTCGAGCGCACCGGCCGGCCGGTGGATGCCGCCCGGGTGGCCACCTCGACCGTGGTGGGTTACCGGTCCCGCAGCGGGCTGGGCACGGAGTCGCTGGCCTGGCGGTTGGGGGCGTCGCACCAGAATGATCTGCTGATCGGGCTGACCGGCACGTCGGTGCCGGAAATGAAACGGCGGGTGAGCCTAGGTGAGAAGGTCGCCCCGCGGATGCTGGGCGGCACGGTCCTCGAGCCCGAGTTCCCGTTCGTTGCCGCAGCCTTGGCGGCCGGGGAGATCGGTCTTGATGCGGCCGAGAACATCGTGAAGGGCCTGGCCGACTACAAAGTGCACGGCCACTTCGATGCCGACCAGTCGCTGGTGGACGGCGGTGAGGCCGAGCTGGTGGAGTCCGCGACCGGGTCCGTGTTCGCCCGCACCCCCGGCCCCGGCGACACCAACACCGCCACCAACACCGCCACTCACACCGACACCGACGGTGCCGGGCCTGCCTGCACGGGACCGATCGCTCGCCTGGGCGACTCGGCGGGGTTCACTTTCCCGGCGGACCGGATCCGGGAGATGGCGGCGACGTGGCAGGCGGTGTTGAACCCGGACGGGGCCGCGCCCACCGCGGAGATACTGGAGGCCAAATCCACGTTCTCGTTCGGCAAGCTCGCCCAGGGGTTGCATCCGTTGCGCGGCGGGGTGACGCCGGAGCTCAAGGGCATCATGCAGACCCTGTTCAACACGTTCCAGTCCGCCCGCAGCGCTCCCGCGTTCCCGTCCGCGGAGGAGCAGCAGCGTATCGAGGCCGGCGAACTCGTGCCCGGCGAGATCCTCGACGAACGCGACGGCGGCCAGAAACGCGCCGATATTCTCCGCGGCATCCTGGTCCAGGTCGCCCAAGACCCCCGCACCCCGACCATGGGCGGAATGCCGCCGACGGTGATGGTGCACGTGAACGCAACCGACCTCGTCAACGGGGTCGGGGTCGGTTGGATCGACGGCGTCGAGGGCCCCGTCTCGATGAAAACGATCAACCAGATGGTCGACAACGGCGGCTACCGGCCGATCCTCTTCGGCGGCACCGGCGCCGTCCTCGCCCTCGGCGACAAAGTCCGCTGCTTCACCCCGCTGCAACGCAAAGCGATCACCGCCCGAGACGGCGGCTGCATCATCCCCGGCTGCACCTGCCCACCGCAATGGACCGAAGTGCACCACGTGAAGCCGTGGCAGCACGGCGGCCCCACCAACGTGAGCAACGGGGTGCTGCTGTGCTGGTACCACCACCACAACATCGACACCTCCGGGTGGCACATCCGCATGGTCCTGGGCATGCCCGAAGTCAAAGCCCCACACTGGATCGACCCCACCGACACCTGGCGAAAACCACCCCAACACCGCGCCCACGACCCCAAATACCGCCGGCAAGACGAGTAGCCGCGGCATGAGGGCGCCCGAGTCCGGATTCTGGGTCACCAGGCTCGACGGGCTCAACCGACGGTGATTTGTTGCTGGCCCTGCCATCGGGGCGGCCCGCGACGTACTATCGCCTTGGGCGTCAGCCGGCGCCCGGTTACGGCTACGGAGGTATGCAGTGGGCATCAATGACGACGACATCACCACATCCGGCGCGGATGCGAACGAAGGTACGGCCGATGGCGGCGCCAATCCGGCGGGCAACGACGGCGGTGCCGACGGAACCGCGGACGCCGGAGAGGGCACCGCGGACGGCGGCGCCAATCCGGCAGGCCACGACGGTGGCGCTGACGGCTCCGCCTCGAGCGAGGGCGTTGCAGACGGCGGCGCCAACCCCGAAGGTCACGACGGCGGCGCCGACGGAACCGCCTGATGACGAGCGAAGGGCGCGGGGCGAGCGATCGTCCCGCGCTCATGCGCTTGCTCGAGGTCACGCCGGAGGCCTTCGCCACGGACTACTGGGACCGTCGGCCGCTCTTCACCCGCGCGGCCGCCCTGCGGGGCAGGTTCGATGACCTCTTCACCGCAGACGCCGTCGACGAGCTGGTCACCCACCGTGGTCTGCGCACCCCGTTTGTGCGCATGGCGCGGCAGGGCACCGTGCTCGACCCCGGCCGGTACACCGCACCGGGCGGCCTGGGCGCTGAGATCGCCGACCAGGTGAGCGCCGACAAGGTGCTCGACGAGTTCACCGACGGAGCCACCCTGGTGCTCCAGGGGCTGCATCGCACCTGGCCGCCGCTGGCCGAATTCACCCGGCAGCTCACGAGAGACCTCGGGCACCCCGTCCAGGTGAACGCCTACGTCACCCCGGCCGCGGAGCGCGGCTTTGACCCGCACTACGACGTACACGATGTGTTTGTGCTCCAGATTGCGGGGGAAAAGCGCTGGCGCATCCATCCTCCGGTGCACCCGCGCCCACTCCGCGACCAGCCGTGGACCGACCATCGCCGTGCGGTGGAGCGACGGGCCGAGGACGAGCCGGCCATCGACGAGGTCTTCAGGCCGAACGACGTGCTCTACCTGCCCCGAGGGTGGATCCACTCGGCGACGGCGCTGGGCGGCACCTCGATCCACCTCACCATCGGCGTCGCCGCCCTCACCCGCCACGATGTGCTGCGCGAGGCCGTCGCGCACGCTGCGGCCGCCGAGAGCCTGCGCGCCGCCCTTCCCCTGGGTGTCGACCTCACGGATGCGGCGACCGTCGGCGCCCTGCTGGCCGACACCGTCGACGACTTCATCCGGTTCACGGGCGCGGATGCGGCCCCGGCCGAGGCGGTGTCCCGGCGACTGGCCGGGCGCCTGCGGGCGTCCACCCGGGCCGAGCCGATCGCCCCCTTGGCGACCACGGCGGCCGCCACCGCACTGCACGAGGCCACCACCGTGAGCCTGCGGCGGGGACTCGGCGCCCGGTTCCGGGCGGGCCCGAACCCCGGTGACGTCTCTCTCGTGCTGCCGGACAAGACCGTGACGCTCCCGGCGGAGGCCGCCGACGCCCTGGCCCAGATCCTCACCGGACACCCCCTGCAGGCCGGCGGCCTGGCCGGATTGGATGCGGCGTCCTCCCTCGTGGTGGCCCGGCGCCTGGTGCGCGAGGGTGTCCTGGTGGTGCGATGAGCCTCCCCTCCGCCCCGGGCTGGCTGCCGTGCAGCGATCGGTCGCTGGAGCGCGGCGATCCGCTCCCGGGTACGGCCGGCTATGGCGAACGCTGGTTCCTCGTCGAGATCGACGGGGCCTGGGGCGCGCACGCGTTCCTGCAGTCGCCGCTGGACCCCGCACTCGCCCGGGCTCTGGTGACCCGCATCGAATCCGCGGGCATCCGCCCGCTCGCCATTCGTCGAACCGGCCGCACCGCGCACCAGCGCCGCGCCCAGACCGAATGGCGGTGGGCGGCCGTTGACGCCAGGGTCGGACACGAACGGGTGCACTGGGGGGTGGTGACCGATCCCGCCGATCTGTTGCAGGTGCCGTTGGACGGTGCGACCGGCGCGCCGTCGACCGAGCCGCTCATCTGCGTGTGCACCCATGCCCGGCACGACCAGTGCTGCGCCGTTAAGGGGCGGCCGGTGGTCACCGCCCTCGCCCAGGCCTACCCGGCCGCCACCTGGGAATGCTCGCACCTGGGCGGAGACAGGTTCGCGGCCACCCTGATCCTGTTCCCGCACGGGTTGTACTACGGCCGGGTGACCGCCGCCGAAGCCGCGGACCTCGTCGACGCCTACCTCGACGGTCGTATCGAACCGCGCTGGTTCCGGGGCCGCAGCTCGCTGCCCAATGTGGTGCAAGCGGCTGCCGCGTTCGCGCGGGCGAACCGGGGTGACGACCGCATCGACGCCTTCGACTACAGCTCCTGGACGGAATCGGGGGGAGTGCACACCGTGAGCTTCATCCACGGCGATGAACGGCTCGCGGTGAAGCTCACCGAGAGCCTGTCGGCGCCGCTGCTCAGCACCTGTGCGGCCAGCACTGCCCGGCCGGTGCGGGAGTTCGAACTGCGCTCGATAACCCCGGGCTGACACCCCCCAACTGGAGGTGAATACGGGACCAAGGTCCCGGTTTCGGGCCCCACTCGGAGGGTAGTGTTCCCAGTAGAGGGCGAATCACCGGCACCGTGGCACTAGCTGGTACCTCGTGGTCCTGCTCTCATGGCCCGCACGGTGGGATAAACACCCAGTCAGCGGGAAAGCCTCGATCCTACAAGGAGAGCACACCATATGACCGTCACAGATGGCATCCGAAGCGACCAGCAGGGTCTTGCAGAAACCGGCGCCGCCGAATTCGTCAGCGGCCCGTGGCAGGACTCGATCAACCTGCGCGACTTCATCCAGCGCAACTACACGCCGTACCTCGGCGACGCGAGCTTCCTCGCCGGCGCCACCGAGCGCACCACCGGCATCTGGGCAAAACTGTCCGCGATGTTCCCGGTCGAGCGCGAAAAGGGTGTCTACGACATCGACGCGACGACCCCGTCGTCCATCACCGCGCACAAGCCCGGCTACATCGACGAGGCCAACGAGGTCATCGTCGGACTCCAGACGGATGCGCCGCTCAAGCGTGCGATCATGCCGTTCGGCGGCTGGCGCATGGTCGCCACCTCCCTCGAGACCTATGGCTACCCCGTGTCGCCCGAGCTCGAGACGATCTTCACCGACTACCGCAAGACGCACAACACCGCGGTCTTCGACGTCTACCCTCCCGGTGTGCGTCGTGCGCGCAGCAGCCACCTGATCACGGGACTCCCGGATGCCTACGGCCGCGGCCGCATCATCGGTGACTACCGCCGTGTCGCCCTCTACGGTGTCGACGCGCTGATCGCCGGCAAGAAGAACGACCGCGCCGAGCTGGACATGGAGCCCTCGACCGAGGACATCATCCGTGCCCGCGAGGAGAACTCGGAGCAGATCCGGGCCCTCAAGGAACTCGTGCAGATGGCAGCCAGCTACGGCTCCGACATCTCCAAGCCCGCCACCACCGCCAAGGAAGCCGTTCAGTGGCTGTACTTCGCGTACCTCGGTGCGGTCAAGGAGCAGAACGGTGCGGCAATGTCGTTCGGCCGTAACGCGGCCTTCCTCGACGCCTACATCGAGCGCGACCTCAAGGCCGGCACCCTGACCGAATCCGGCGCCCAGGAGCTCATCGACGACCTCGTCATCAAGCTGCGCATCGTCCGGTTCCTCCGCACCCCCGAGTACGACGACATCTTCGCCGGCGACCCCACCTGGGTCACCGAGTCGCTCGCCGGCATCGGTGAAGACGGTCGCCCGCTCGTCACCAAGACCGCGTTCCGCTTCCTGCAGACCCTGTACAACGTGGGCCCCGCACCCGAGCCGAACCTGACCGTGCTGTGGAGCGACAAGCTGCCCGAGGGCTTCAAGCGCTTCTGCGCCCAGGTCTCGATCGACACGTCGGCCATCCAGTACGAGTCCGACGACCTCATCCGCAACGAGATGGGTGACGACGCCGCGATCGCATGCTGCGTCTCGCCGATGCGCGTCGGCAAGCAGATGCAGTTCTTCGGAGCCCGCGTCAACGCTGTCAAGGCGCTGCTGTACTCGATCAACGGCGGCCGCGACGAGGTGTCCGGCAAGCAGATCGCACCGGCCACCGCAGCGAACACCGACGAGGTCCTCGACTACGACACCGTCTTCCCGGCCTACCTCGAGACCCTCGAATGGCTCGCCGAGACCTACGTCACCGCGCTGAACTGCATCCACTACATGCACGACAAGTACGCGTACGAGCGCCTCGAGATGGCCCTGCACGACCAGAAGATCATCCGCACCCTGGCCTGCGGCATCGCCGGCCTGAGCGTGGTTGCTGACTCGCTGTCCGCCATCAAGTACGCCACGGTCCGTCCGGTGCGCGACGAGACCGGTCTGGTTGTCGATTACACCGTCGAGGGCGAGTTCCCCGCCTTCGGTAACGACGACGACAGGGTCGACGCCATCGCGATCGACGTCATGGAACGCTTCATGACGATGATCCGCAAGCACCCGACCTACCGCGACGCCATCCACACCCAGTCGATCCTGACGATCACGTCCAACGTGGTCTACGGCAAGGCCACCGGCAACACGCCGGACGGCCGTCGCAAGGGTGAGCCGTTCGCACCGGGTGCAAACCCGATGAACGGCCGCGACACCCACGGCATGCTCGCGTCGGCACTCAGTGTCGCCAAGCTCCCGTACAGTGAAGCGCAGGACGGCATCTCGCTGACCAACACCGTCGTTCCCAGTGGCCTCGGTCACACCAAGGACGAGCAGGTCACCAGCCTGGTCGGACTGCTCGACGCGTTCACCTCGGCCAGCGGATACCACCTCAACGTCAACGTGCTCAACAAAGAGACTCTCGAAGACGCCATGGAGCACCCGGAAAACTACCCGCAGCTGACGATTCGCGTCTCCGGCTACGCGGTGAACTTCGTCCGGCTCACCCGCGAGCAGCAGATGGATGTCATCAGCCGCACGTTCCACTCGCACTAAGAGAACACCCTTACAGATGACCGGCAACGCTAGGTAGGACGAGACCATGACCGCAATCAACCTCGGCTTCCCTAGCGTTGCCTGTCCTGTAGTCGTCGAGCACGTCGACCTTTCGGTCGACGTGGCCGACGAGATCAGTGCCCTGAACGACGTCGACCGCAAGGCCGAACTGCACACCCTCGAAATGAAGGCAATCCGCGAGGGCACCGTCGCCAGCGTGCACTCCTGGGAGCTCGTGACGGCCGTTGACGGCCCCGGCACCCGCATGACCCTGTTCCTCTCCGGCTGCCTGCTGCGCTGCCAGTACTGCCACAACCCGGACACCTGGAAGATGCGCGACGGCCTGGTCACGCCCATCGACGACCTGGTCGCCCGCATGACCCGCTACCTGGGCGTCTTCAAGGCCACCAACGGTGGCCTCACCATCTCCGGCGGCGAACCGCTGATGCAGCCCGCTTTCGTCAAGCGGATGTTCAAGGAGGCGCACGCCCTGGGCGTGCACACCACCCTGGACACCTCCGGCTACCTCGGCAAGAGCGCCTCCGACGAACTTCTCGACAATGTCGACCTGGTTCTGCTCGACGTCAAGTCGGGCCTGCCGGACACCTACAAGAAGGTCACCGGCCGCGAACTTGCACCGACGATCGCCTTCGGCGACAGGCTCGCCGAGCGCAACATCCCGGTCTGGGTGCGCTTCGTGCTGGTGCCCGGGCTCACCGACGCCGTCGACAACGTCGAAGCCGTCGTCGACATCGTCGCGAGCTGGCCCAACGTTCAGCGCGTCGAGGTCCTGCCCTTCCACCAGATGGGCGAGGACAAGTGGGACCGCCTGAGCATCCCGTACCCGCTGCACGGCGTGCACCCGCCGGAGAACGACGTGCTCACCCGGGTGCGCGGCCAGTTCGAGGCACGGGGACTGACGGTCTTCTAGGAGTCGAGAAATCTGACACACCGACGAATATCGGCCTTACGCATATAAATGTGTGAGGCCTTTTTTCGTTCTGATCAGCGCCTTAAGTGTTACGAATTTGAAGCCAGGGACTTTGTACCCTGACTGGGAAAACCGGATGCTGCCAGACTGTGAGCATCTTCAGAATCGCAACGAAAGGCAACATCGTGTCAACAGCAACCGTTCCGGCCACCACCCTGGGAGCCACCAAGGTCAAGGTCCTCAAGCTCATCGGCTGGGCCGGAATTCTTGGCGCCGTCGTCATGATCATCGGTGGAGGTGTGGTCTGGGGCGTTGTCAGCTCGCAGCTCTCCGCCGAGAAGATCACCGTCTCCGAAGACGCCGCGTTCCTCGCCGGCGCCCCGGTCGTCGGACCGTTCTCCGCATTCGCCCAGGCCGACATCATCAACCACCACGCGCTGGACATGGCCGAGGGCAAGACCTACGCCGAACTCGACAAGGAAGACCCGCTGCGTGCGACGGTCATGAACGCGTCGTTCCTGCGCACCTCGCTCTTCACCTCCGTGGTGTCGTTCGGTGTCTCGGCCTTCGCCATCGGCATGGGCGTCCTGTCCGGCCTGTTCGGTTGGGCCATCCTTACCCTCGCTCCGGCCTGGCCCAAGAAGACCACGGCCACGGGCGTTCGCGCGTAGTCGTACCCGCTTCACGAACGACCCGGCAGCTTTCGCTGCCGGGTCGTTTCGGGTTTAAGGGGGTTGGCTCGCTCTGGAGCTCAGTACTCGGTCGCGCCCTCGGTGTCTTCGCCCCAACTCACGATGCGCGGCGGCAACGGGTACTCGTGGGTGCCGCTGGCGGCCAACACCTCAACACTCACCACGCGGGGAGCCGTGGTGCCGGCCCGGCTCACAAACCAACCGCCGACGAGCACCACATCGCTCACCGTCGACGCGACAGCCACCCCGGTGACGGTGAACGGCCCGTAGGCCGGGTCGACGAAGAGCACCGAGATCAGGTCGCCGTGTGCCACGGCGGGTGCTGTGAGGTCCTGTTCGATGCCCGGCGCCTCATCCGCCGTCTCACCGTCGCTCGGCTCAAGGGTGCGCAGTGCCTGCAGGGACTTGTGCGGCTTGAGATTCTGCTCGATGGAGCGGCCGCCGACGGTGAGTGTCTTGACCGACGCGGAGATGAATGCGGTGCCGTCGATCGTGAAGGCGCCGTAGCGCTTGGTCAGGAACATGGCGGACACGCCGGTTCCGGATTCGAGGGCGATGATCGCATCCGTGAGCACCTTGACGTTGCGCCTGCTGGGCACATTGGGCATTGCCGGTCCGGCCATCTTTCCTCCAGAGAACGTGACACGCAACTCTAACGCCGCCCGAAACCCGCGCCGTCCGTCCAGCGGCGCACTGCCCCTGTTCGAGGGGTTCGGCAAGCCCCTAGCGAAGCGTTCCCGAGCGGCATTGAGTGGATGACTACTGGCGCGATTGGGCGTGCCTGGTGTGTGGAGGGGCGGACGGCGGAACCATGGTGAGCAACGGCACAAACGGGATGAACGGAACCGGAGTCACCCCACCGCGATCCTTCGGCGGTGTGGTCGGCGGCCTGATCGGTCTGGCCGCGACGAGCGCCATTGCCGGGCTGTTGGTCACTGTGAGCCTGACACCGGTCGTTGCGCTCACCGGCGTGGCGGCGACCAGCACGATCAACGTCTTCGAGACCCTGCCGAACTACCTCGAGATCGAGCCGCTCGCCCAACGCAGCAACGTCTATGCCACCGGCCCGGACGGAACGTCGATCCTGCTCGCGACCCTGTACGACCAAAACCGGGTCGAGGTCGGCTGGGACGACATCGGCCAGAACGTGAAGGACGCCGCGATCGCCGGGGAAGACCCGCGCTTCTACGACCACGGCGGCGTCGACCTGCAGGGAACCATGCGCGGCGCGTTGACGACGGCGTTCCGGGGAAGCGTGCAGGGCGGATCGTCGATCACCCAGCAGTACGTCAAGAACGTGCTCGTGCAGAAGTGCGAGATGCTCCCCACCGAGGAGGAGATCTCGGACTGCTACGCGGCGGCCACGGTGACGACGGCATCGCGCAAGCTCAAGGAGATGCGACTGGCGATCGGCGTGGAAAAGAAATACGCAAAAAACGACATCCTGCGCCAGTACCTCAATATCGCCGGCTTCGGCGGCCGCGTGTACGGCATCGAGGCCGCGGCCGCCTATTACTACGGGAGCACGGCGGCCGATCTCACGGTGGCGCAGGCGGCCAGCCTCGTGGCCATCGTCAACAATCCCGGCAAGTTCAGGCTCGACCGGCCGGCGAGCGAGACCAATGGCGTGGCCAATGGCTACCTGGACAACCGGCAGCGCCGCGACTACATCCTCGGGGAGATGCTCAGATACGGCAAGATCACCCAGGTCGAGTTCGATGAGGCCATGGCGGCCCCCATCGAACCGACCATCCATGAGCCCAGCACCGGATGCCAGACCGCCGGGGCAAACGCGTACTTCTGCGACTACGTGATCCATGTCCTGGCGAACGACCCGGTCTTCGGCGACGACGAGGATGCGCGGATCAAGAACATCCGCCGGGGCGGCTTCGACGTGTACACCACCCTCGACCTCGACCTTCAGAACGCCGCAGTCGCGACGATGAACGAGAACGTGCCGAAGACCCGCGCCGGCTGGGACGTGGGCGGTGTCATCTCGAGCGTCGAGGTCGGCACCGGCCGAGTGCTCGCCATGACGCAGAACAAGGACTACAGCCAGGACCCCGAGGTGCAGGCCACCGGGAGCAACTGGAGCAGCGTGAACTACAACACCGACTTCGTCGCCGGGGGATCCCGCGGGTTCCAGCCCGGCTCCACCTACAAGGTCTTCACCCTCGCGGACTGGCTGAACACCGGCCATTCCCTGGACGAGCGCGTCGACTCCGCGCCCAGATCACAATGGGGAACCTTCAACGACAGTTGTTTCGGCCCACAGAACTACGATTCGGAGGGCTGGAGCCCCAAGAACGACGCCAACGAATCCGGTCGCAACTACAGCGCGCTGGAGGCCACCATCGGGTCGATCAACACGGGGTTCATCGCCATGGCCAAGCGGCTCGACCTCTGCGGGATCCGGAAGATGGCCGAGGCCTTCGGAGTGCACCGCGCCGACGGCGAACCGCTGAGCCAGAGCGCGGCATCCGTGATCGGCACGAACGAGATCGCCCCGTTGAGCATGGCCGTCGCCTTCGCCGGCATCGCCAACAACGGGACAACCTGCAGCTCGATCGTGATCGACCGGATGATCGGCGCCGACGGCACCGAGGTGCCCATCCCCGTCTCGCGGTGCGAGGACTCAGTGCTGCCGGAAACCCAACGTCAGATGGTGGCCGCTCTCAGTCAGGTGATGTCGAGGGGAACCGCCGTGCAGTCGAACACCGGCACGGTGCCGTGGGTGCCGATGTTCGGCAAAACCGGAACCACCGACAACGCCAAGGACACCTGGATGAGCGGAGCGAGCAGCAAGGTGGCGACCGTCGTCGGCGTCGTGACCGTCACGGGGAACGCCAATCAGCGCGCAATCAACTTCGAGAGCGGGCCCGCCGCCACCGCGCGGCACCGGATGTGGCCGGCCGTGATGTCGGTGGCGAACGCGAAGTACGGTGGAGATCCGTTCCCCGGGGTGTTCGTCACTCCACCGGCGGTCGCGGAGGAGGAAGACGTGGGTGTGGACGTCGACGAAGACGTCGATGCAGACCAGGATCTCGGGGGCGACGACACCGAGCAGAACGATCCGGCACCTGACGTTCCAGAGGGGACCGACTAGAGATCACGCGCTCTGCGTCGACCACAGGTCGAATTCAGTCGTACCGGAGCCGGCCGCCCGCCGCATCGGCGGCCGGGCCACCGCGGCCGCCGTTGCCTCGGCGACGGACGGTTCGGCGTCCAGCGCCGCCGCCCTGGCCGCCTTGAGAGCCTTGGCCTGTGCCCTGGCCCGGTCCCTGGCCACCGTGACGAGGTCCCACATGCCCTCACCCGTCACCGAGACCCCGCGGGCACCCGAGCGCCGGGTGCGGCCACGCACCAGCATCAGTTCGGTCTGGAAGACGCCGCCGCCGATGCGTTCCTGGGCGTCGTGGAAGAACACCACGTTGGCCACCGGACCGGTGCCGTCGTCGAGGCTGACGAACACCACCCGGCGCCCGTCACGCATCGGCGGGGTATTCGTGGCCCGGCGCACGCCGGCCAGGAGCACATCGGTGCCGCCGGGCAGGGTGGCCAGCTGGGCGGCCGGGGTGACGCCGAGTTCGGCGAACAGCGGGTAGTACTTGCGCATCCGGTGGCCGGCGACGGCCAGACCGGTGTCGAGCAGCTCGAGGTCGGACTGGGTGCGCCCGCGCAGCTGCAGCGAGGTGACGGTGTCGAAGCGCGCACCCTCGTAGTCGAGCACCGGCAACGGAACCTCGAAGGCGAGCTGGTCATCGGCGATGGTGATGGCCGTGCCCCGCAGCGACTGGATGTGCGCGAGCAGCTCGTGCCGGCGGGTGCGATCGTGATCGATGAAGCTGTCCAGCGCGCCGACGCGGGCGAGGGCCTCGAAGGTACGCCGACGCGGGTGCACCCGGTCCCGAAAGTCCTGCAGCGACGTGAACGGCTGGTGCCGCACGATGCGGGCGCGCTCGGCGTCGCTCGATCCGGAGAGCTCCGGCAGCGGCATCCGGATGCCCTGGCCCTCACCGACGGACTCCACCCTGTAGTCGAGGGCGCTGTGCTGCACGTCGAGGCCCAGAACCGGCACGCCGAGCACCCGGGCTTCGGCCACGAGCAGGTCTTTGGGCCACATGCCCGGATCGTGCGTGAGCAGTCCGGCCAGGAACGCCGCCGGGTGGTGGGTCTTCAACCAGGCGGACTGGTAGGTGGGCAGGGCGAACGCCGCCCCGTGCGCCTTGGCGAAGCCGAAGCTGCCGAACCCGGCCAGCACGGTCCAGACCCTGTCGATGGTGCCGGCATCGAAGCCACGGCCGAGGGCGTTCTCGCGCACGTACGCCTCGATCACGCTCAGCTGCTCCGGCCGGCCCAAGTGCCGGCGCAGCACGTCGGCGTGACCGAGCCCGCAGCCGGTGAGCTCGTCGAAGAGGCGCATCACCTGTTCGTGGAAGATGACGACGCCATTGGTCTCGCGCAGGATCGGTTCGAATCGAGGATGGATGTAGTCGGGCGCGACCTCACCGTGCCGAGCCTCGAGGTAGCGCAGCGGCATGTTGTTCTTCATCGGCCCGGGGCGGAACAGCGAGATCTCCACGGTGAGGTCGTTGAACACCTCCGGCTGCAGCTTGCCCACCAGCTCCATCTGGCCGGGGGACTCGATCTGGAAGATGCCTAAGGTGCGGGTGGAGCGGATGAGCTCGAAGGTGGCCGGGTCATCCAACGGCACCCGGTCCAGGTCGATGTGTTCGCCGGTGAGCCGGTGGTGTTCCTCCACGGCGTGCGCCATGGCCGACTGCATGCGCACACCGAGGATATCGAGCTTGATCAGGCCCATCGGGTCCATGTCGTGCTTGTCGAACTGGGACATCGGCAGGCCCATCCCCGAGGCCTGCACCGGGGTGCGATCCAGCAACGAGGCATCGGAGAGGATGACGCCGCAGGGGTGCACCGAGATGTGCCTGGGCAACCTGTCGAGCCTGGCGGTGAGGTCCACGAGCAGGTCGAGCTGCGAGGACTCCCGCACCTCGGCGGCCAGCTCCTCCAGCTCCGGCTTCTCGGCCAGGGCCGCACGAAAGTCGCGGGCGTTGAACCGCCACATCTGCTTGGCGATCGTGGCGACCTGGGCGTCCGGCATGCCCAGGGCGAGGCCCGCGTCCCGCACGGCGCCCCGACCCCGGTAGGCGTTGGTCATCGACATCAGCGAGACCCGGCTGGCGCCGAACGTCTCGAAGACCTTCCGATAGATGTCGTGTCGCCTGGCCGACTCCACATCGAGGTCGATGTCCGGCAGCGTCTGCCGTTCGGGGGAGAGGAAGCGTTCCCAGAGCAGGCCGTTGCCGATCGGTTCCACCGACGAGGTGTGCAGGGCGTAGTTGAGCACCGAACCGACCCCGGAGCCGCGGGCCTGGATGCGGATGCCCATGTCACGCACGAGGTCGGCGACGGTGGCCACGGTGAGGAAGTAGCTGGCGAAGCCGAGCGATTCAACCGTCGACATCTCGTGGGCGAGCCTGTCGTGGGCCGCCGTGAGCCCGCGGCGCCCGGCGTCGGCGTAGCGCTCGTCGATGCCGTGACGGGCGCGGGCCCACAGCTCGGCGAGCGGGTCGCGGGTGACCCCGATCACGCTCGCCTCCGGCATCCGCGGCCGGCCGAGCCCGATGTCACCGACAGGGTCGAGCGCACAGCGTTCCGCGAGGTCGTGGGTGTCGCGCAGCAGCCGGGCCAGCGCTCCGTCGCTGTGCTGCCCGGCGTCGACCACCATGCGGGCCACCTGCCGCATGGCGGCCGCCGGCTTCAACCAAGCTTGGCCGTTGACCTGCAGGGGACGGGCCTCGGTTTGAATGTTCGGCGGCTGGGCCTGTGCTGGCTGGGCGAGCTGCGCGAGCGGCATGAGGTGCCTGGCCGCATCGGCGAGGTCGGCGGTCACCGCCTCCTCGGCGGTGCCATAGCGCACCGCGTTGCTGAGTACGGCGGGCAGCCGGGCGTACTCGGCGAGGGCGAGCATGCGCGTGGCCGGGGCGACGCTGCCCGGCATACCCGGTTCGGTGAGATGGCAGACGACCTCGAGAGCGAGCGACTGGGGCGGCATGATCCGTTGCCACTCGGCGAGGGTCGCGCGGGCCAGCGGGTTGTCCCGGCGCTCAATCGCGTGGCCGACATCGGAGGCCGGGCCGAGCAGCACCGTCAACGAGTTCAGGCCGGCCAGCTCGGCGAGGCGGCTGCGTGGGATGCTCGGCGGGTGGCCGGGCACGCGCACCGTGGTCTCGTGGGCGCTGGAGACGGCCCGGCAGAGCGCCGCGTAGCCGCGGCCGGCACCGCCCTCACCAGCACTGCCGCCGTTCGCCAGCACCACCACCCGGCCGAGAGGTGCGAGGGTGTCGTCGTCGTGCACCTCGAGATCGGCGCCGAGCCCCGGGCGAATGCCGGCAGCCACACAGGCACGCACGTGCTTGACGGCCCCGTACAGTCCGTTCCGATCGGTGACAGCCAGGAAGGTCGCCCCGTCGGCGGCCGCCTGCCCGGCGAGGGCCTCCGGCAGGGTCACGCCATAGTGGGTCGAGTAGGCGCTGGCGACGTGCAGGTGCGGAAAACTCATCGCGGCGTCACCCCCAGTCGAGCGCGAGCACCCAGGTGCCGTCGGCGTCGTGGCGCAGGTCGTACCGGTGCTGGTCCTCGCCGCCCTTGGCGGCATCCAGCCGCCACAGTTCGGTGTCGATGCGGGTGGGCGTACCGCTGTGCTCCCACCATCGGGTGCGCGTGAAGACGGCCTGGGGTTGCCCGATGACAGTGTGTTCGAATCGGTCCCACACGAAGGCCCGGGGGTCGCCGTCGGCGGAAAGCTCGACCTGCACTGCTTTGTCTATGATCACGGCTGTGTCTTCGAACTGAGGGGCGTCGACAATCTGGGTCATGGGCCCACCTTCCGCGTTACTTCGAACAAATGTTCGATATTCGAAAGTGTACGTCACGCCTCCGACAGACGCCAGCGGATGGAGCGCGCGGTCGGTGGGTGGTTCGCGGGGGTAGCCCACGGACCGGCGCGGGCGCACTCTGGTGTTCCATGTCGACGAATCCGGAATTCACGCAGATCAATCCGCTCTTCGCCCGGCCCGGTGAAGATTCCCGCGCCCCCCGCCACACGTTGGCGGCCGGCCCGATGGGGCCGGAAACGGCCTACCAGATCATTCACGACGAGATCATGCTCGACGGTAATTCCCGGCTCAACCTGGCGACCTTCGTGGGCACCTGGATGGACGACTACGCCCGCAGGCTCTACGCCGAGTCCTTCGACAAGAACATGATCGACAAGGACGAGTACCCGCAGACCGCGGCCATCGAGGACTACTGCTGGCACATCATCGCCGACCTCTGGCACGCGCCGGAACCGCGGGCGACCATCGGCACATCGACCATCGGGTCGTCCGAAGCCTGCATGCTCGGCGGACTGGCCTTCAAGCGTCGCTGGCAGCAGTCCCGTCGCGCGGCCGGGCTGCCCACCGACAAGCCCAATCTGGTGATGAGCAGCGCCGTGCAGGTCTGCCGGGAGAAGTTCTGCAACTACTGGGAGGTCGAGGCGCGTCTGGTGCCGGTGACCGACGAACATCCGTGCCTGGACGGGCACGACCTGGCCGCCCACGTCGACGAGAACACCATCGGTGTCGTGGCCATCATGGGCGTCACCTACACGGGGATCTACGAGCCGGTACAGGAGATTGCCGCCGCACTCGACGCCATCCAGGCCGCGACCGGGTTGGATGTTCCGATCCACGTCGACGCGGCGTCGGGCGGCATGGTCGCGCCGTTCCTGCAGCCCGAGCTGATCTGGGACTTCACATTGGAGCGGGTGCATTCGATCAGCACCTCGGCGCACAAATACGGCTTGGTCTACCCGGGGCTGGGCTGGGTGGTCTGGCGCAGCCGCGAGCTGATGCCAGAGGAGCTGGTCTTCAACGTGAGTTATCTCGGCGGAGACATGCCGACGCTGGCCCTGAACTTCTCCAGGCCCGGCGCCCAGGTGCTTCTGCAGTACTTCCTATTCCTCAGGCTCGGCTTCGAGGGCTATCGGCTCGTGCAGCAGACCTCGCAGAATGTCGCGCTGTTCCTGTCCAGCGCCATCGCGGAACACGGCGCCTTCACCCTCATCAGCGATGGATCCGACATCCCGGTGTTCGCCTGGAGTCTCAAGGCCGGGCACACCGACAAGTGGAACCTGTTGACCGCGATCACCGAGGAGACCGCATACCTCGACAGGCTGGAGGGTGCGATGCCGGCGGAGAAACACCACCCGGGCTTCACCCACTGAGCGCCCGAACTGAGCGCCCGAACTGAGTGCCCGGTCTGAGTGCCCGGTCTGAGTGCTCGATTGAAATGACCGGCAATCCTCCCTATTCCGAGCCGGCCGAGCGTAGCATTTGCTTGGGGCGCATCGACATAGACGCCCGCGTTAGAAGGTACTCATGACACTCAAAGTGGAGTCTCAAGAATCGGTGGAGGTTCGGCCGGCGGAGTCTCCAAAAGCAGAGTCGTTGACAACGGAGTCTTTGAAGACAGAGCCGCGGAAAACGGAGTCGCTCCGAACGGAAACTCGGAAATCGGAATCCCGGGAAACGGAGCCTCCCGCGACGCGGTCTCACGACATGAGGCCCCAGACGATGGAGGACCAGGCCGCGGAGGTCGTGAAGGCCCCGAGCCCGGTTGCGCTGGTCACCGGAGCCGGCTCGGCGATGGGACGGGCGGTCGTCCGCAAACTCCTGGAGAACGGCTATGCGGTCGCCGGCATCGACGCCAAACCCACCGACCTCGCCGGCGAACAGCACTTGGTGCTCGTCGGCGACATGAGCACCGAGCACGGCTCCAGGCTGGCGGTCTCGCAAGCCATCGACACCTTCGGCCGGCTCGACGCCGCCGTGTTGCTGGCCGATATCGGCGCGTCCAGCACTCTGCACATGCCCGGAACGGAGGCCGAGGGGGAGCGCCTCCTTGCCCGCAATCTGAACAGCATCGCCCTGGGCATTCAGGCGGCTGTCGAGGGACTCTCGATCGACGGGCACCGGAGCATCGTGGCGACGGCGTCCGTAGCGGGACTATTGGCCGACCCGGGCAACTGGGCCTACCACGCCTCGAAGGTCGCCATGATCGACCTCGTGCGCTCCACAGCCCTGACCTATGCGGCCAGGGGAATCCGGGTGAACAATGTGGCCTCCGGCCTGATGCGGGCGGATGAACCGAATGACACCCCGGCCACTCAGACCTTCGGCCGGGATTTCTCCCGCCGCATCCCACTCTTCAGGCTCGCCCAGCCATCGGAGATCGCGGCGGTGATAGCTTTTCTGATCTCCCCGGCAGCGTCCTATGTGACGGGCACCACCCTCGCCGTCGACGGCGGGCTGACGGCATCCGCCGGGCTCGTGTTCTGAAGCGAGAGCGGCCGACAAACCTGCGAATGCCCTGACCAAATACCCGCGGCCCACGGAGCGAATGATCCACATGGGAGAATGTCGCTCCGGGGCAAACTCTTACGGGATCGGCACCGAAGTACCAGCGCGGAGTCCGCTCCGCCACGAGAGGCGGACGCATCCGCCGCGAGGGAGACACCGTGGGGACTCACACGACGCTGGACGAGATGCGCCAGGCCGACAGCATCCTGGCCGGCATCCGCTCTGCAGACGACCTGACCATCGCCGCCAGCCGGGACGGCGGTAACCGTGCCGTTCGCCTGCTCACCCAGGCCGCGCTCGACCCTACCGACCAGCTCACCGCCATAGCGGCCGTGCACTCGCTCGCCCAGGTATTCGACGAGTCCGCCGACGACGTCCTGGTGTCGCTGCTCGAGCACGACTCGGCCTACCTGCGCGAACACGCCGCCTGGGCGTTCGGCACCAGGCTCCCGCGCTTCGATGCCATCGGAGGCCTGTTGCAGATGGTCGTCGCCGGCGGCTTCTCCGGCATGATCGCCCAACGTACCCTCGAGCAGTGGGCGGCATCCGTCCCCGAACACGTGGCACTGGCCACCGAAGGCGCCATGCTCGGCATCGCCGACCCGGCCGCCCGCGCCCGCCTCGTCGAAACCCTGGGCCTGATCTCCGGGCGGATCCCGGAGCGGATGCTGCGACGCATCGCCGGGGACGCCGGCGAAGGCCTCGACCCCCGGGCGGCGGCCGTGGCCGCCCTCGGCGATAGACCGGCCACCGACGCCGCCATCAGCTTGGTGACGGTCCTCGCCCGCGGCGACGACGACCTGGCCGACGTGGCCAGGCTCGCCCTGCTCGACCTAACCGTGCCCGCCTACCCGCGTGCGCCGTGGAGCCGGGGCCAGACCGTGGCCCAGCTGTTCCTGCACGCTGACATCGACCGTGAGCTCAGCCAGGTGGGGTCCGGCGACAACGGCGGCATCGCCACCCTCCTGGTGCGGCTCGGCGACGCCCTCGTGGCCGGTGACGACGGCTCACCGGCCGTCGACAGGGTGCTCACCCTGTCCCGTGGCGGACCCGCCGCCGCCCTGGCCTGCCTGCCGGAGGTCAGTTCCACCCTCTCCGGGCACGCCTTCGCCACGGTGCCGTTCCTGGGCGCCCCGATCTCCTCCGCCGACGCGTGGCCCCGCCGGGTGGCCGTGCAGCGCGGCATCCGCCGGATTCTGCGAGCCGCAGGCACCGTCGACGTCATGCACCTGCGGATGGCCGACGTCGGCACCCTCGCGGCATCGACCGTCGCCCGCGAGCTCGAGATCCCCATCGTCTTCACCGTCGCCCCAGACCCGCACAGCGTCATCAACGCCATGGACGCCTCCGGCGCCCTCACCCGGGCCAACTTCGGTACCGTCGACGAGGTCGAGCACTTCTGGTTCCGAGCCCGACTCGTTCAGCGGATCGCGGCCGATGCCGCGCACACCGTGCTCTTCCCCCGCCCTGAGCTGGAGCGGGACATGCGCGACCTCGTCGGTATCGACATCACCGCGCACCCCGAGCGGCACTCGGTCGTCGCGGAGGGCATCGACCTGACCGTGATCGAACGCTCCGGGCAGGCCGCCCTGCAGGCCGACCCCGCCGACTTCACCGACCTCGACGCCCTGCTGGAGACCCTGCCGGCGTCCCGACGCCACCTGCCGCTGGCGGTCACGGTGGGCCGGTTGCACAGGGTGAAGGGCATGGCCACGCTCGTGCACGCCTGGGCCGATGACGCCGCCCTGCGGGAACGGTGCAACCTGCTGATCGTCGGGGGAGACCTGCTCACCCCGTCGGTCGACGAACGCCGTCAGCTCGACCTGATCGGCACCGCGGTGCCGCTGGACGCCGCCGCCGAACACGGCCTGCTGCTGGCCGGCCACCGTGCCAACGACGCGGTCGCCCGCTGGCTGGCCGCCGCCCGGCATGGGCGGCCTGGTCTGGCCGCTCCGCGCGGCGTGTACGTCTGCGCAAGCATGAAGGAAGAATTCGGCATCGCCCTGCTCGAGGCCATGGCGACCGGGCTCACGGTGGTGGCCCCCGACGCCGGCGGGCCGGCGACCTACGTCGAGGACGGCACCACGGGGTTCCTGGTGAACACGGCGGATGCCCGCAGCCTCGCCGGCGGGATCACTGCGGCTCTCGACCTGGCCTCCAGCCCGTTCGGCGACGAGTTCGCCCAGCGGGCCGCCGACATGGTCTCGTCGACCTTCGCCATCCAGGCCATGGCCGGAACCCTCGGGGGCGTCTACACCTCCGTCGCCGAGGCCCAGGAAGCACTCAACTGGGCGTTGAGCGTCTCATGACCCTCCTGATCATCAGCCCGGACTACGCCTCCCACCTGTTCCCGCTCGCGACCCTCGGCAGCGCCTGGCAGGCCGCCGGCGAACGGGTCGTCGTGGCCAGCGGACCGGCCACGGCCGGCATCGTCGCCGACTTCGGCTTCGAACGGGTGAACCTGCAGCTCGGCCGCGGGTCCAACCCCGGCACCATCCGCGCCGAAGACCAGCCCACCGGCGAGGACGACGCCCTGCGCGGCTTTTTCGACGCCACCAGGGTCGGCCTCGTCGAAACGCTGAGGTTCCAGGCCGAGGCGCGCAGCACCGACCTGCTCTGGAACCCCGTGGTCGTGGCCCGCGAGGTGCAGCGCATCGTCGCCGAGATCCGGCCGGACCAGGTGATCGTCGACCACCTCGCCTTCAGCGCCCGTCTGGCCCTGATCAGCGCCGGGGTGCGGCACGCGGACGTGGTTCTCGGGCATCCGTCGGCACTGCCCGTTGGCGACGAGGTCTACGGGTACCCGGGCGCCTGGCCCGCCGCATTCACCCCTGACCCCCAGGAACTGGTGCAGCTGCGACTGCTCTGCGAGCGGGTGCGGGACGACTTCACCCTGGCGTGGAACGATGCGCTGCTGCAGCTGGATCCGACCGCGCCGCCCAGCGGCGATGCCTTCACCGAGACCGGCGACGTGCTGCTGCTCAACTATCCGGCCGAGCTGCACCCGGTGGCGCGCACGGCGCTACTGCCCGAGCACGCCTTCCTCGGTTCGGCGGTGCGGAGCGAGGCCGACGACCCCCAGGTGACCCGCTGGCTGGCCGACGCCGACGAGCGTCCCCTCGTCTACGTGAGCTTCGGCAGCTTCCTGTCGGTGCGCGGCGATGTACTCGCCCGGGTGGCCGAGGCCCTGCGCGGCCTCGACGTGCGGGTGGCGATCGCGGTCGGGTCCACCGACGCCGCCGAGCTCGGGCCCATCCCGGAGTCCTGGCTGGTGCGATCGTTCCTGCCCCAGGTGACGGTACTCGGCCACGCGGCCCTGGCCGTCACCCATGGCGGCAACAACTCGGTCACCGAGGCCATGACGGCCGGGGTGCCTCTGCTGGTGCTGCCGTTCTCGACGGACCAGTTCGCCGGCGCCGCAGCACTCGACGAAGCCGGCTTCGGCATCTCCCTTGACCCCAACACGGCGGGTGCGGATGCGCTGCGGCAGGCCGCCGCGACGCTGCTCGGGTTGAGCGATGAACCGCGGCAACGGCTGCGGGCGCTCAGCGCGTCGCTCGCCGACGGCGCGGGGCCGCAGCGGGCCTACGCGGCACTGCAGGGGGAGTCCAGCGACGCCCGACCGGCGGCCTGAACCGCGGCACGGCGGGGCTACGCGTCGATCGCGTAGACCAGCGACTCCTGCATCATGCCCAGCCAGTTATAGACGTCGTTGACCACGTGCGCCTGTTCGTCGTCGAGCTGCGGAGTGCCGTGCGGGTCGATCTGCAGGCGGTCCGCCAGGACCAGGCGCAGGTCCGTGAGGGTGCGGAGCCAGGACTGCACCTGCTGCTCGGTGAGCACGATCGGCACCGGCAGCGGGTCGTGCGCCGGGGCGTCCAGGGAGGCGTCCGCTGAGGCATCCGTCGGCTCGTCGTCGCCGAGGGCGGCGAGTACCGTGGTGGCGTTGGCGAGCTTGCCCTCGAGCAGTCCGTCGGCCGTGAAGCGGCGGAACTCCTCGGCGGCCTCCGGGTCGTTCGGGTAGGCGTCGGGCAGTAGTCGCCGGATCGCCGGTTGGGCGAGCATGGCCGCGTCGTCGGCGTCGACGGAGCCGAGCATCTGCAGCAGCTGGGACGTCACGTTGCGCAGCAGGTCGACCTCGATGGGTTCGAACATGGCCGAGACCGTGCCGGAGTCTTCACGGCGGAATTCCATCACGCTTCGGCGCTCATTCTTCGGCACGGTCCAGGGTGGCCCAGAGCCCGTAGCCGTGCATCGCCTCGACGTGCCGTTCCATCGACTCGCGGTCGCCAGTGGCCACAATCGCGCGGCCGTTGTTGTGCACCTGCAGCATGAGGCGCTCGGCCTCTGCCGCGGTCACGCCGAAGTAGCTGCGGAACACGTAGGCCACATAGGACATCAGGTTCACCGGGTCGTCCCACACCACGGTCACCCAGGGGCGGTCGAGGGAGATCGCCTCTCGGACTCGGGTGGATTCATCGATCTGGGGCACCCGTTAAGCCTCACACGCCCGCGCCGATCCTGCCACCACCGGGGGAGAAGCGGCGCATGGCAAGATGGGGAGATCGTGAGACACCAGCACCCTGAGACACCCGCATGAGCCGCCGCCGACCCAATCCGTCCCTCTTCCCCCATCGACGGGGCACCCGGGGCCAGAGCCCACGCCTCCTGCTGACCCTGCTCGTGATCGGCGGTATCGTCGCGGGCGTCAGCTACTTCTCCACCGACCTGGCCGACCGGCCCACGACCCAGGCGACGGTCCCACCCGGCGCCTCGTCGACCGCGCCGATGCCGGTACCGCCCTCCGGGCTCACCAGCGCAGAGGCGCTCGCGTTGGTCGCCGCGCTGCCAGACGCCGTCTACACCGACAACGGCAGCTATGCCGGCAACCGGGAAGAGCTGTTCGGCGATGCCTGGGCCTTCGATTTCGACCAGAACGGCTGCGACACCCGCAACGACATCCTCACCAGGGACCTCACCGGCACCGACATCGATCCGGCCACCTGCCGGGTGTACACGGGCATCCTCACCGACCCGTACACGGGCGAGACCATCGATTTTGTGCGTGGGCAGGACACCTCGGCCGACGTGCAGATCGACCACCTGCTGCCGCTGAAGGCCGTGTACGCCACCGGCGGAGAGGCCTGGCCGGCCGAGAAGCGGGAGGCGCTGGCCAACGACCCGGTCAACCTGCTGGCGGTGAAGGGCACCGAGAACTCCTCCAAGTCCGATTCGCTGCCGAGTGAATGGCTGCCCGGTTTCTACCCCGACGTGTCCGACCGGCACGACCTGGGCCAGCGCGTGGTCTGGGACGACCTGCCGGAGGACACCGGCCTGCAGTGCTGGTACATCGACAAACTGGTGCCGGTCTTCGTCGCCTACGACCTCGGGCTCACCCCGGAGGACCGCGCGGCGATGACGGCCGTCCTCAGTACCTGCGACGCCTGAGCCTGACAGCCGCGATTCCGTTCAGCCCAGTGCTGACCGCGGGCCAGGGGATCAGGCCTGGGGCACGGGGGCGTGGTGCGGGCGGCCCGCGGCATGGCCGATGGCGGTCACCACGAGGGTGATCACGGCTGTGAGGGCGATGCCCCAGCCGATGTGCACCATGAGCAGCAGGGCGCCGACGCCGGCTCCGGCCAGGATCAGCACGATCGCGGCGAAGCGGCGGAACCAGGGCTGGTTCTTGGCGCCGCCGAAACGGGAATCGGCGGCGAAGCCGGTAATGGTGGAGGTGACGACGACCGTGGTGACATCCTTCACGGCGATGTGCCGGGCCACCGCTGCCTGCAGACCCATCACGGCCGCCAACAGCCCGGTCACGATCAGGTCGAACGGGGCCGGGGGAGTGCCGTCCACCACGAACAGGACGATCGACAGCGCGGCCATCACCACGCCGACCGCGCCGAACAGCACCGTCGACTCGGTGGTCCAGCCGACCTTGACGTGGCGCAGCACCCGGCCGCCGATCGCGGCACCGACCATGAAGGTGAACAGCGCGATCAACGGGCCCACCACGGGCAGGTCGTCGGCGCCGGCGATGGCCATGCCCAGGATGACGACGTTGCCGGTCATGTTGCCGGTGAACACCTTGTCCAGGCCGAGGTAACCCACCGCATCCGCCACCCCGGTGGAGAACGTGAGGGCCAGCATCAGGCCGAGGTGCAGGTGGTCGGGCTTGCTGCGCAGACGGTGGATGACGGGGGTGGAGGGCACGGGTGTCCTATCGGCTCGGAATTGTCACGGTAGTGGCTGGTCGTCCCGGCCGCAAAACTGGCGCTACTCTCGACCAACGGGGATGCGCCGGCCGGCGTCGAGCCGGCTCCCGACCCACAACGGAAAAGGCGCATCCATGCCATTCGACGTCACGCCATTCGACATCCTGCAGCCCGGCACCGGGCCCATCCGCGCCGCGCAGTACCTGGCCGCCACCCCGGCCACCGTGCTCTGGGGCCGGCTGCCCTGTGCCACGGATGCGCCGGTGCTCGTGATCGATGCCGGCACCGAGGTCACCATCGACACGATCAGCCACGAGGGCGTGCTCGAAGACCAGGGCCGCGACCCGGCGGCCTTTTTCGCCGGCCACGGTGTCGACCGCGCCGCGGTGCTCGACGACGCCGTGCTGCTGGCCGCCTCGAACACGACCCGGGACCCCGGCGTGGACGGACCACACCTGGTCACCGGCCCGATCCACGTGCGCGGCGCCCGGCCGGGCGACCTGCTCAAGATGACCGTGCTCGAGGCCACCCCGCGGGTGCCGTACGGCGTGATCTCCAACCGGCACGGCCGCGGCGCCCTGCCCGGCGAGTACCCGCTCGGCGAGGGCAATGTGAGCGTGTTCGCCGCGCTGGCGGACACCGAGACCGGCCAGGTCGGCACCCTGCCGCTGGTGCCGGGCGGGGCGCGGAGCGTGCACTTTCCGCTCCGGCCGTTCCTGGGCATCATGGGCGTCGCCGTCGCCGGTGACACCCGCCCGCACTCGGTGCCGCCCGGTGCGCACGGCGGCAACATCGACATCAACCTGCTCACGGTGGGCTCGGCCCTCTACCTGCCGGTGCAGGTGGACGGCGCGCTGGCCTACGTGGGCGACCCGCACTTCGCGCAGGGCGACGGCGAGGTGGCGCTCACGGCCATGGAGGCGTCCCTACGGGTGACCATCCGCTTCGACGTGGTGAGCCAGGCCGACGCTATCGCGGGCTTCGGCGAACTGGTCGGACCTCTCGCCGAGACCGGCGAATTCCTGGTACCGACCGGCCTGGACGCCGACCTCGACGAGGCCGTGCGCAAGTGCGTGCGCGCCGCCATCGACCTGCTCGCCGCCCGGTACGGCATGGACCGCACCCTCGCCTACGCCTACCTGAGCGCCGCTACCGACTTCAACATCTCCCAGGTGGTCGACCTCGTCGCCGGCGTGCACGCCCGCATCCGGGTGGCGGACTTCAATGCCTGAGCCGCTGGTTGTCCCGACACCCACGTCGGTCACGGGCGCGCTGCCCGATGGGCTCCTGACCGCCTTCGCCGGCTATGAGGACGCGCTGGCCACCAACGACCTCGCGGCGCTCGACGCCTGGTTCGCGCCCGGCGAGAACACCTTGCGCGGCGACGCCGCAGGTCTGCTGGTGGGCCACGACGCGATCAGCGGCTTCCGCGGCGCCCGCAGCGCCCGCAGCGGAACGGTGGCCAGGGGCATCCGGTCGCTGCACGTACGCGTGATCGACCCGCGGCACGCCGTGATCGTGTCGGTGAACGCCCCGGATGCCGGCGGCGCCGGCCTTCTCACCCAGCTCTGGTCGCTTTCGGCGGCGGGGGATTGGCAGGTGGAGGTGGCCCAGGTGGCCGGGCCGCCGGCCGCGATCAATCCCACGGTGTGGCGTCTGGTGGGCAACCCGCTGATGGCCGCGGCCGCCTCGGGTACTCTGGCCGGCGAGACCATCGCCGTGAAGGACCTCTACGACATCATTGGCTTCACCGTCGGCGCCGGAAACCCCGCCTACCTGCGCGAGGCCTCTCCCGCCACCGAGACGGCTGCTGCCGTCGCCGCGCTGCTGGGCGCCGGCGCGAGCGTGCGCGGTATCGCCCAGACCGACGAGTTCGCGTACAGCATCGCCGGCGACAACGAGCACTACGGCACCCCGCCGAACGTGCGGGTGCCCGGCGGGCTGCCCGGTGGCTCGTCGAGCGGACCGGCCGCCGCCGTGGCGCTGGGTCAGGCCAGCATCGGCCTGGCCACCGACACGGCGGGGTCTATCCGGGTGCCCGCCTCGTACCAGGGCCTCTGGGGACTGCGCAGCACGCACGGCGCCGTCGACAGGGCCGGTCTGCTGCCGCTGGCGCCCTCGTTCGACACCGTCGGCTGGCTCACCCGCACACCGGGTGTGCTGCGGGCCGCCGCTGCCGCCTCGCTCGACCCCTCGCAACAGACCAGCGCTGCCCAGGCGGATGCCCCCACCCGTTTCGCCGTGTCGAGCGCGCTGGTCTTCGCCTGCGACGACGACGTGCAAGACGTATTCGTGGCCGGACTCGACAGGCTCACCCGGGCCGGGCTGCTGCCCGCACCCGACCTCGTCGATGTCGGCGACCTCGCCGAGGCGCTGCGCATCTTCCGCGCGATTCAGATGGCCGAGGCGTGGAAATCCAACGGGGACTGGGTCACCGCTCACCCCGGCACCCTCGGTGCCGCCGTCGCGGGCCGGTTCGAGATCGCGTCCCGCACCGACCCGGCCGCCGAGGCCGAGGCTCGCATCGCGCTGGCCGCCGCCCGCGAGCGGTTGGACGCTGTGCTGGACGGACGCATCCTGCTGCTGCCCTCGGCATCGTCGACCGCCCCGTCGCGGCACGCGAACCCGGCCGCGATCGATGCGACCCGCACAGCCACGCTCACCCTGACCAGCCCGGCCGGGATCGGCGGCTACCCGGCGCTGTCCGTGCCGCTGTTCGAGTCGCGAGGCAAACCGGTGGGGCTCTGCCTGGTGGGACCGCGGCACACCGACCTCGCCCTCATCGACATCGGGGCGAAGCTGGCCGCCGGGAGGTAATCACTCGAAACACGACTGAAACACCTGTTGCGTAGACTGGGAATCTGAAACAGATGATTCAGAATTGCCGAAGGGTGAAACAGTCATTTCCAGTCTGCCGATCAATCCGCCGTCCCGCCTGCTGATGGGCCCCGGCCCGGTGAACGCCGACCCCCGGGTGCTGCGTGCCATGTCCGCCCAGCTCGTCGGCCAGTACGACCCGTCCATGACGGCGTACATGAACGAGACCATGGCGCTCTACCGCGGCGTCTTCAAGACCACGAATGAGCACACCCTGCTCATCGACGGCACCTCCCGCGCCGGGATAGAGGCGGCGTTGGTTTCGCTGATCAGCCCCGGTGACCGGGTGCTGGTGCCCATCTTCGGCCGGTTCGGCCACCTGTTGCGCGAGATCGCCGAGCGCGCCGGCGCCGAGGTGCACGTGCGGGAGATCGAGTGGGGCACCGTGTTCACCCCCGCCCAGATCGAGCAGGCCATCCGCGAGACCAAGCCGGCGCTGCTGGCGATCGTGCACGGCGACACCTCCACCACCGTGGCCCAGCCGCTCGACGAGCTCGGCGATATCTGCGCCAGGCACGGCGTGCTGTTCTACACCGACGTGACCGCGTCGCTGGCCGGCAACACCTTCCAGGCGGATGCCTGGGGGCTGGACGCCGTGACCGCCGGCCTGCAGAAGTGCCTGGGCGGCCCCTCCGGCTCGGCACCGGCCACCTTCTCCCCGCGGGCCGTCGAGGTGATCAATGCCCGCAAGAGCATCGAAGCGGGCATCCGCGAGGCTGGCGACGCCGTGAACGCCAACCCGATCCGCTCCAATTACTTCGACCTGTCGATGATCTTCGACTACTGGGGACCCAAGCGCCTGAACCACCACACCGAGGCCACCACCATGCTCTACGGGGCCCGCGAATGCGCCCGGCTGCTCGTTGACGAAGGTATGGACACGGCCGTGGAACGGCACCGGCTGCACGGCGCGGCGATGCTGGCCGGCGTGCAGGGCCTGGGCTTGAACGTCTTCGGCGACCTGGAACACCGGATGAACAACGTCGTGGCCGTGCACATCCCCGACGGTGTCACCGGCGACGCCGTGCGCGGGGAGCTGCTGAACGACTTCGGCATCGAGATCGGCACCTCGTTCGGGCCGCTGCGCGGCTTGGTCTGGCGCATCGGCACCATGGGCTACAACGCCCGCAAGGACACCGTGCTGACCACCCTGGCCGCCCTCGAGCAGGTGCTGCGTCGCGCCGGCGCGAGCGTGACCGGCGGGGGCGGCGTCGGCGCCGCCTACGAGGTCTATCAGGATGCCGCGGGCGCATGACGACGCCTGATCCGTCGAAACCACTCACCGGCGCCGCCGCCGTGCTCGAACGCTGCGACGAACTCGCCAGCCACTCCAGCCTGTCCGACGGCCTGATCGAACGGGTCTACCTGTCGCCGGAGCACGCTGCGGTGAACGCTCTCGCCGCCGGCTGGATGCGGGACGCCGGCATGGCCACCTGGCAGGACGCCGCGGGCAACCAGTGCGGCCGGCTCGAGGGAGCCACCCCCGGCCTGCCCGCGCTCCTGCTCGGCTCGCACCTGGACACGGTGCCCTCGGCCGGCCGGTACGACGGCATCCTCGGGGTGCTCACCGCCATCGCCGTGGTCGAGCGCATCAACGCCGACGGCCGCAGCCTGCCGTTCGCCCTCGAGGTCGTGGCATTCGGCGACGAGGAGGGCACCCGGTTCGGCACCGCGCTGCTGGGCAGCCGGGCGCTGGCCGGCACCTGGCTGGATGCCTGGTGGGAGCTCACCGACGAGGTGGGAATCACCCTGCACGACGCGTTCGTGGCCTTCGGCCTCGACCCGGCCGCCGTCACCGCCGCCGCCCGCACCTCCAACGACTTCGTCGGCTACCTCGAGACCCACATCGAACAGGGCCCGGTGCTCGAGGAGAACGACCTGCCGCTGGGCATCGTCTCGTCGATTGCCGGCGCGCGGCGCTTTCAGATCACCATCACCGGCAAGGCCGGACACTCCGGTACCCCGTGGACGCACCGCCGCGACGCCCTCGCCGGGGCCAGCGAGGCCATCGTGGCCATCGAACGGCTCGCCCGCGATGCCGACCTGATCGCCACCGTCGGGCACCTCGAGGTGTTCCCCGACGCCGTCAACGTGATCGCCGGCCGGGCCGAATTCAGCCTCGACCTGCGTGGCCGCTTCGATGCGGACCGCGACGCGGCCTGGCAGCGGATCGAGGCCCTGCTCGAGGAGATCTGCAGCACGCGTGGACTGCACGTCGCCGTGCACCAGACGCACGCGGCACCGGCGGCGCACTGCAGCGACCGGTTGCGCGGCGTCATCGCCGCGGGCATCCGTGCCGCGGATGGCTCTGACGACGGGTCGACGCCTCTGGAGCTGCTCTCGATGGCTGGACACGACGCGATGGCCGTGGCGCACATCACCGAGATCGGCATGCTCTTCGTGCGCTGCGCCGGGGGAGTGAGCCACCACCCCGACGAGTCGGTCACCGAGCCCGACGTCGCCAGGGCGCTGGATGCCTTCGAGGCCGCCGTGCTCGCCCTGGCCGACGGTCACACGCTGCAGGACCCGGCATGACGCTGAATATCGGGCAACGCATCGACGGCCGCTACGGCGAGCTCTCCCCGCAGGAGCAGCGCGCCGCCGACTTCATCCTCGACCACATGAGCGACCTCGCCGTCTATAACGCGTCCGAGCTGGCCCGGCTCAGCGGCGTGTCCAAGGCCACGGTGTCCAGGCTGTTCCGCCGGCTCGGTTTCCAGGACTCGGCCGAGGTGCGCGAGCACGCCAGGTCACTGCGCAACCTGGGCTCACCGCTCGGCGGCCCCGGCGCATCCGCCGGCACCCCTTCGCGGCTCGCCGCGCACGCCGAAGCCGAACAGGACAACCTGCGCCGTCTGCTGGTCACCCTGGAGGACGGCCGGCTGGATGCCGCGGCCCGGCTGGTACGGTCGGCCCAGAACGTCGTGATCGTGGGGCTGCGCAACAGCTACCCGCTGGCGCTGCACCTGCGCCAGCAGCTGGTGCAGGCCCGTGACCACGTGCGCCTCGCGCCGCTGCCCGGCCAGTCGCTCGGCGAAGAGCTGGCCGGCCTCGGCCCGCGTGACGTGGTGGTACTGATGGGCTTCCGCCGGCGGGTCTCCGGCTTCGGGGACATCGTTGCGGCCATCCGGAGCCGCGAGGTCCCGCTGGTGCTCATCGCCGACTCCTCTGCTCGCAAGTACTCCGACCAGGCCACCCACTGGCTCGAATGCCCGGTGGATTCGGTGTCGGCCTTTGACAGCTACGCCACGGCCATGAGCCTGATGAACCTGCTCGCCACCGGCGCGATGGGCGCGCAGGTGCGGGAGAGCCGCACCCGGATCGCGGCCATCACCAGCGTGTACGAGGACCTCGACGAGCTCGAAGCACCCTGGTGAGCGCGCCCGGTTCCGGGTGTGGCGCGGACTGCCGCGTGCCCGGCTCGTCGACGTCCAGGCCCGTGCCCAGGTCGTCGCAGGCCACCGCGGTCGCGTCTCGTGCCACCAGGTACTGTCGTGCACCGCTGTCGCCGGTCAGGCTCGCTCGCAGCGGCGCCCAATGCTCGCGACCGATCACCACCGGATGCCCTGGCCGGCCGCCGAAGTGCGCCTGCCGGAGGGTCTGCGGGATTGCTCCGTCGATCAGCCGGCGCACGGTGGCGGCAGTGAGGTCGGGCACGTCCACCAGAACCAGGGCTACCGCGGTGACGATGTCGTTCTCTCTCTGCTGCAGCCGCGCCAGGCCGGCATCTAGGGATGCCGACAGTCCCGCTGCCCAGTCCTCTGCGTGCACCACCGTCAGCCGGTGCGGCCTTTCGAATCGGGCCGCGGCCGAGCGCAGCAGGCCTTCGGCCTGGGTCCCGCTCGCTCCGAGCACCACAACAACGGGGTCGCAGCCGCCGGCCTCCAGGGCCAGGGCGGCTCGCACCAGCCAAGGCTCGCCGGAGGCGTCGACGACCAGCGACTTGGGTTTGCCATACCGGCTGCCCGCGCCGGCGGCCAGGACCAGTCCGGCCACCCGAGGAGTCTCTGCGGAGTGCATGCCTGTCATCGTACGGGCAGCGGCCCGGGCTGCACGTCGTCTTGTGCCCCGCTCGCCGCTCACCGCCCCGACCCTCGTCATTCCACCCCTCGTCAGCCCGATTTTCGTCACCCGGAGGACCCCATGACCACGATTCCTGTCGGCGACGAGCTGCGCGCCGCCCTCCTGGCCTGCCTGGCCGTTCCGCGCTGGGCCGACGCGGTGGCCGTCCGGGCGCCGTTCTCCTCGGCCGCAGACCTCATCGAAGCGGCCAGGGCGGCCGCAACACCGCTGCCCTGGAGCGAGATCGACGAGGCCATGGCGGAGCATCCGCGGATCGGCGAGAAGCCCGCGGGCGACTCGCAGGCAGCGGGGTTCTCCCGGGCAGAACAGGCGTCGGTCGACTCCGACGACGCCGAGCTCGCGGCGGCCATCGCCGACGGCAACCGGATCTACGAGGAGCGTTTCGACAGGGTGTTCCTCATCCGCGCCGCCGGCCGCAGCCGCCGGGAAATCCTCGCCGAGCTACGGCGCCGGCTCACCCTGGACGACAACACCGAGGCGGCAATCGTGGGCTCAGAGCTGCGCGACATCGCCCTGCTCCGGTTAGGGGTTCTCGCCCGTCAGTGGCAGGATGACTCGGTGCAGAAAACCGAAGCCACCGACTCAGCAGCCCCGCGGGATGCCCGGTGATGAGCGCGCGCAGCCACATCACCACCCACGTGCTCGACGCGGTGTCCGGCAGCCCAGCGGCATCCGTGGGCGTGGTCCTGGAGCAATACCTCGACGGGGGTTGGCGCGAACTCGCCACGGCGCAGACGGATGCCGACGGCCGGGTTGCCGACCTCGGGCCAGAGGCTGTGTCCGCGGGTCGGTACCGCATCACTTTCGAGACCGGCAGCTATTTTTCGGCTCGGGGCCAGAGCACGTTTTACCCCTACGTCACCATCGTCTTCGAATTGGACGACGAGTCGGCGCACTATCACGTGCCGCTGCTGCTCAGCCCGTTCGCGTACTCGACCTATCGGGGTAGCTGACTAGAGGGGTCGCTGAGCCGTCCGGCTGCGAACCTCGAGCTTTTTCATCAATACGGAGGCCGGGAGCAGGGCGAGGCCGAGTGGAATCACGATGTTCCGCAGTGGACTGACCACGAAATAGAGCGCATCCAGGGCGATGCTGGGGCGTCCCTGTGCGGCCAGTGTGCCCATCCAGCCGTCCAGCGAGGCGACCACGAGCAGGCCGACCAGCGTGAAGACGATCCCGGCCCAGAACACCCCGGCGGCGGTGATGCGGCGGGCCGGCTGCGCGGGCACCGTCGGGACCCGCTCGATCAACCGGGCGACGAAAAACGCCGCAATCATCAATGTACCCAGGGGTGCCACCAGCAGGAACACGACGTCGAACGAGCCGAACCACCAGCTGTTCGCCACGGCCTGGAGCGAGTCGGTGGCGACGAGGCGGTAGGCGAGGTCCCTGCCGACCTGGACGAGGACGCTGGCCGTGATCAGGCCGATGCCGATCCAGAGGATGCTGCGTGCGGACAGGTTCGCGGGCATGGTGTCCAATCTGTGTATGCAGAGGCAGGTCAGCAGCGAGATCACTGGGGGCGCTGCCCAACCTAGTGGTCTAATCCGACGGCGACACCCGCTGGGTCATCAACTTTTGTTGACACTTGCGCTGAGCATCAACTAAAGTTGACGCATGTTCGAGACCAGCGGAATTCCCACCCCGGACCATCCGGACGAAGCCTTCGCGGCCGTAGTCGCCTTGCGTCGGCTGTCGGCTCGGCTGGAGCGGTCCGCGGTGGATCACGCCCTCGAACAGGGCTGGACCTGGAACCAGATCGGCCAGGCTCTCGGCATGACCGCCCAGGCGGCGCACAAGCGGCTCTCGCCGCAGCGCCGCGCACCCCTGGACTAGTACCGCAACGACGACGCGCACCACCGACAACGAAGGACTTCTGACATGGGAATTCGACAGGCGATCGCAGACATCCGCATGATGAATGAGCTGTTCACGACGGCGGAACAGGAAGCCGCCGCACTGGGCGACCAGGTGCCGGGGGCTGAGCATCTGCTGCTGGCCGTGCTGGCATTGCCGGACGACTCTGCCCGACGCGCGTTCGCCACCTTCGACGTGACGACGGCGGATGTGCGGACCGCCATCGTCCAGACGCACGCGCTGGCCCTCCAGTCCGTGGGAGTCGACGCGGAGGCAGAACCACCGGAGCCGTCGCAACACGCAGCGCCGTCGCCCGCGCGCACGGGCCCGTACCGCAGCGCCGGCAGTCTGCAGGATGTCTTCCAGCGGGCCGTGGCCCTGTCGAAGGAGGGCGCGGGCCGTGGTCACGAACTCCGGTCGGCTCACGTGGTGTGGGCGGCCGCCGAGGTCGAGCACGGCACGATGAGCCGGGCCCTGCGCCAGCTGGGGGTCGACCGGACTGAGCTGCAGCAGGCCGCCCGGCAGGCCGTCACTGGCGCCGCCGGTTAGGTTTCGAGCGCCGCCACCAGCGTCGCGTCCTGCGGGTCGATGGCCCGCACACTGTTGACCCTGCGGTCCACCAACCGGGTGCGTATGGTGGCCGCCACCGCGGTGGACGTGCGATCCAGCAGGTCGATCATGGTCGAGCGGTTCGCCGCCGACTCGGTGGGGTTCGCCCCGGTGATCGACTGCGGGTTCAACCAGGTCGCCCAGGTGTCGGGTTCGAGGAAGGCCGGCATCCGGTCATGGACCTCACCGGAGGCGTCCCTGGCCTCCCTGGTGACCACGGCGAAGACGCGCGACCAGTCACCGTCGGCATCCTTGGATGCCCAGCTGACCCCGGCCGCCGCGAGCAGACCGTCGCCGTGGATGAAGTGCGGCTGTTTCGCGCCCTTCTCTCCGGTCCACTCGTAATAGCCGAGCATGGGAACTATGCAGCGGGCGTTGGAGAAGGCGCCTACCCAGAACCGCTGGTCAAGCTTCTCCAGCCGGGCGTTGATGATCGGGCCGCGGCGCGGCGCCCCCGCCGGTTGCGGCCAGTCCCAGGTGGCCAGGGTGACCTCCCGGGTGGGGGCGTCGGCGCCCTCCGGCTGCCACTCGCGCACGATGGGGGCCGAGTCGGTCGGCGCGATGCTGTAGCTGGGCCGCCAGTCCCCGGCACGGCCGCCGGCCGCGACGAAGTCCCGGATCAGATCGTCGACGTCCTCGTTCATTGCAAATCTGCCGCACATGAGGGCGAGATTACCCCGTGCGGGCGACCGAGTCACGCGGATGCTGCGAATCGGGGAGACCACGGCGGGCGCCGACGTCAGGTTCAGCTGCAGAGTCAGCCCTCGGCGCTCACCCGCGACGAGAACCGCACGAGGTAGCCGTCCGGGTCCTGCACCAGGAACTGCGCCACGCCGGCCTGGGTGTCGCCGGTGTCGTACCACCTGGTCTCGGCGGCCATGAAGAGCGGCCAGTCGGCCGCCGCGAGGCGCTCCAGCAGGGGAGCGATGTTCGGCATCATGATCTGGAAATTGATGCCGCGCCCCAGCGGACGCTCCAGGGCGGCGGGGATCCAGTTGCGTCCGATGCCGACCTGTTCGAGCATCAGGTGCGCGGTGCCGGCCCGCAGGTACGCGAATCCGTCGTCTGGCCGGTCGTAGAGCACCTCGAAGCCACACAGTTCGACCCAGAAGCTCAGGCTGACCGTAAGATCGCCAACCAGGAGTTCGGGCACGAGATCCGGGAAGAACACCGGTTCCGGTGTCGGGGGTAGTGCGGCATCGGCTGCTGTCATGCGTTCCAGTATGGCGCTGGGCCGCGCCGGAAGGTGCTGTGGGAGGCTGAGGTCATGACACGCACCGACCCGCACCCCGCCAGCGACGAACACCGTTCGCTCAACGAGTTCCTCGACTTCCAGCGAGAGACGCTGCTGATCAAAGCCGAGGGACTGGACCGCGCGGGCCTCAACCTCGCCGTGGCACCATCCACTCTCACGCTGGGCGGCTTGCTCAAACACCTCGCCTTCGTGGAGGACCGCTGGATCCAGTCCCGGTTCCTCGGCCGCTCCGACGACGAGCTCGAGCCCTGGGGTAGCGCGCCGTGGCACGACGACCGCGATTGGGAGTTCACGAGCGCCGCGGGCGATGACCCGGACGAGCTGCGCGGGCTGTACCGGTCGGCCTGCGAACGCAGCCGACGGGCCACGGCCGGCCGGGGCCTCGACGAGCTCGTCGCGTCCCCGGGCCGGGACGGCGAACTGTGGAGCCTGCGCTGGATCCTGCTTCACTTGATCGAGGAGACGGCCCGGCATTGCGGCCATGCCGACCTGATCCGCGAGGCCGTCGATGGGACCGTCGGCGAGTAACTGTTGCCGCATCGGACAAATGGTCCCGGTGCGCCGGACGCACTTGTCCGCACGGGCAACAGTTGGGCCGGGACCGGACGGCGGTGTGGGCGGGCCGGGCCGGGCTAGGCGGCCGTGACGCGGCGGCCTCGCACGAAGACGCCGGTGATGGCCGGCTGGCGAAGCGCCATCAGCAGGGCGAAGAGGGTCTGGTCGGTGGCCATCGCCTCGTCGTCGGCCCGGATGCCGTTGGCCAGCACCGCCGCGAGCGGCTCCCACTTGTCGGGCTCGACGAGCAGGAAGTCGGCATCCTTGCCCACGTCGAGGTTGCCGTAGCGCTCCTCCATGTCCAGGGCACGGGCACCGGCCAGGGTGGCGGTGAAGAGCAGCTCGGCGGGGCTGATCGACAGGCCGGCATCGCCGGGTTCGGACAGGTGCACCTTGAAACAGTCGTTCAGCACCCGGCTCATCAGCCACTCGTCGCCCGCGCCGATGTCGGAACCCAGCGCCACGTTCACGCCGAAGCCGGTGGTGCGGGTCCACGGCATGGTGCCGGAGCCGAGGAACTGCTGCGAGGTGGGGCAGTGTGCGATTGACGAACCGGTCTCGGCCAGGCGGGCCAGCTCGACGTCCTCGCAGTGCACGGCGTGTGCCAGGATGCTGCGTCGGCCGAGCAGGCTCGACCCGCCGACGGCCGAACCCGGCAGGAACCTGCCGTCGTAGGTGTCCAGGTAGTTCTCGACCTGGTAGATCGCCTTGACCACGTCGATCTCGCCGGTCTCCGGGCGGTTGTTCTCGTTGAGGTGGCTGTGGAAGTAGACGCCCCGATCGCGCACGCCGTCGTAGAGCTCGCCGAGCGCCGCGAGGGTCTGCGGCGTCACCGACAGGCTGAACCTGGGTACGACGGCCACCTGCAGCAGCGCCGTGTGGGAATCACCGGTGTCGCGGGCGTGCCAGCGGGAGATCTCGTCGCTGACCAGGTCGACCGCCTGGCGTTCCGAGGTGATCAGGGCGCTGGCCGAGTCGGGGCCGACGGTCTGGATGCCGCGCCCGCTGACCAGCCGCAGCCCCGCCCGTTCGGACTCGGCGAACAGTGCGTCCTGGGCGTGCGGAAAGGCCGACCCGAACACCAGGGCGCTCGTGGTGCCTGCCGCGGTGCGCCGGCGGGTGAAGTCGCGGGCGATCGCCGCCGCGAAGTCGTCGTCCTGCAGCCGGGTCTCGGCCGGGAAGACGCAGTTGTCGAGCCACTCGAGTAGCTGGCCGCCGCCATAGGCATCCGTGGAGTAGGTCTGCGGAAAGTGGATGTGGGTATCGACGAAGCCGGGCAGGATGAAGCCGCCGCGGGTGTCGGTGACCGGCAGCGCTGCGAAGCTCGACGGCAGGTCGACGGCACGGCCGACCCAGGCGATGGTGCCGTCGACGGCGGTGACCAGTGCGCCCTGCGGCAACGACACCAGGTGCGCCGGCGCTTCGGCGAGGGTGGGGGAGCCGGCCACGTGGAAGACGTGGCCGAGGTAGACCTGCTCCAACGACGGCCCCACCGAACCTGCGGCCAGGCTCATCAGACCAACCCGGTGTAGGAATCCCAGGCGGGCCCGGCATCCGCGGCGTCATCGTGCATCACGGTGGCCTGGATCAGCCCGTACGGGCGGTCGGCGGCGTGATAGACCTCGTTGTTGTTCTCCACACCGAATGGTGACAGGTCATAGAGGAAATGGTGCTTGTTGGGCGCGGAGAGCCGGATCTCGGCGATGTTCGGGTAGGCCGCGAGCACGGCCTCGCCCATCTTGTAGAGGGTCTGCTGCAGGGCCAGGGAATGCACCACGGCGAACTGGGTCTTCAGCAGCGCGGAGATACCGGCGTAGCTCGCCTCCCAGTCCACCACGGTGTGGTCGGTGAAGCGCCAGCCGGCTGTGAGGGAGGTGGCCATCACCCTGTCGGTGGTGGGCTGCAGCAGCGTGTACGGGTCCTGCATGAAGCCGGAGAACTCCGAGCCGGTGGACTTGAGCAGGATCAGATCTTTCAGCCCGCCGACCACCCAGACCCGCTGATCGGTGCCGGTGCCCTCCACCGAGATCGACGCGGTGCGCACCTCCTGGCCGCGCCGCACCCAGGTGTGGTCGTGCTCGGTGCCGTCCACGACAACGCGTTCCCAGGCGAACTCCTCGATCTCCACCCTGGCGCCTGCCACCGACGTGATGTGATCGACGAAATGGGTGGCCAGATCGAGGCCGTAGCTCTCGATCGAGAGCAAGCCCTTCTCCTTGGCGAAGGAGTACGCGGTCTGCTTCTGGGTGTCGGTGGGCAGCACCTGCAGCTGATCACCGGCGAGGTGTGCGTCGGCGAAGTCGCCGTGCAGGGCAGTGGAGACGCTGATGTCGTGGATCTCGTGGCGGGGCGTGTCGCGGTAGATGCGCACGATGCGGTTCTCCGCCTTGCCGTAGCGGTTGGGTCCGAGAACTATCGACATGGGTGCTCCTTCTGGTTCGTACATGATGCGGTGTTCGGGAAAAAGTTCGGGTCAGCGGGCGGTCAGCATGCGGCCGGCTGGTGGCCGGGCGGATGCGTCGGATCCATCGAATGCGGTGTCGTCGACCGCGTAGATCACGTTTCCGGCCAGCCAGGTGGTGTGCACCCGGCCGATCAGGGTGGCGCCGTCGAAGGCGCTCACCCGGTTTTTGTGCCGCAGGGTATCGACGTCCACGGTGAAGACCTCCTCGGGCGCGAAAGCCACCAGATCGGCGGCCGCACCGACACGGATCCGCCCGGCCGGCAGGCCCACGAAGTCGGCCGTGGCACGGCTCATCCAGTGCAGCACCTGCTCGAGCGTGAGCCCGCGAGCCCTGGCGGCCGTCCACACGGCGGGCAGGCTCAGCTGCAGGCCGGAAATACCACCCCAGGCCAGGCCGAAGTCACCGCCGTGGCCGAGCTTGAGTTCCCGGGTGGCGGGGGAGTGATCGGAGGCTATGAGATCGATGACACCGTCGGCCAGGCCCTGCCAGAGCAGGTCACGGTTGTCTTCGCCGCGGATCGGCGGGCAGCACTTGAACGCCGTTGCGCCGTCGGCGATGCTCTCGGCGGCGAAGCTGAGGTAGTGCGGGCAGGTCTCCACCGTGATCGGCAGGCCCTCGGCGCGGGCCGCGGCCAGTCTGGGCAACACCAGTGCGGAAGACAGGTGCAGGATGTGGGCGCGCACGCCGGTGCGTCGCACGACGGCGATCACCCGGGCGATCGCGGCGTCCTCGGCCGCATCCGGTCGGCTGGCGACGAAGTCCCGGTAGCCGGTGCCGCCGGCGTTCTCGGCGCTTTCGAGCACGGACGGGTCTTCGGCGTGCACCACGAGCAGTCCGCCGAATCCGGCGATCTCGGTCGCAGCGGCCTCGAGTTGCTCCGAGGAGAGGTGCGGGAACTCGTCGACGCCGGAGGGGGAGAGGAAGGCCTTGAAGCCGAAGACCCCCGCGTCGTGCAGCGGCCGAAGCGAACCGAGGGTGCCCGGAATCGCACCGCCCCAGAAGCCCACATCGACCGTGGCTTGGGGCGCGGCCGCGGCGCGCTTGAGCTCGAGAGCCGGCACCGTCGTGGTGGGCGGGATGCTGTTCAGCGGCATGTCGATGATCGTGGTCACACCGCCGGCCGCGGCCGCGCGGGTGGCACTCGCGAAGCCCTCCCAGTCGGTGCGGCCGGGTTCGTTGACGTGCACGTGGGTGTCCACGATGCCCGGCTGCAGCACCTGGCCGACCGGGAGGGTGACGTCCTGCCGGGCCGCCAAGGGCGCATCCACCGGCGCGATCGCACGGATGACGCCGCCCGCGATCGCGACGGCCGCCGGGATGAAACCCTGCTCGGTGAGCACACGAGCCGAGCGGATGACCAGGTCGTACATCGGTTCTCCTTCTCGGTTTCTGTGCCGGTCCGAAACGACTCCAGCGGCCCCGTTCGGTGGCTCACCGCTCACCCTAGTGAAGTCGTTCCGGCCTCGTTCCGGGGTTCCGAAACCTGTCGGACACACGACATTCCCGGTGATGAAACACCGACGGTGCCCAGCAGGTCAGGCAGCCGGGTACCCTGCGACGTACGCGTCGATTTCCGCCAGGTAGGCCTGCTTCTCGGCGTCGGGCAGCCAGGAGGCCTGGAAGGAGTTCTTGGCCAACTGCACCAGCTCGTCGGTGTCGAGCCCGGCCTTCTCGGCCAGCGCCAGGTAGTTGTCGGCCACGTAGGCGCCGAAGTAGGCGGGATCGTCGGAGTTGACGGTGACCAGGACACCGAAGTGGAGCAGGGCCACCATTTCGACGGCCTTCATGTCTGCCGTGACGAAGCTGTTCGACACCGGACAGCAAGTGAGCCCCAGGCCGCGCTCCCGCACCAGGGTGACCAGTTCCGGGTTCTCGACGATATTGGTGCCGTGGTCGATGCGGTCCACCTGGATCTCCTCGAGTACCTGGCGGATGTTCTCGATGCTGCCGACCTGGTCGATGTCGCAGTGCATGGTGAGCTTGAGGCCGTTCGCCCTGGCCAGCGCGAAGACCTCGGCGAACTTCGCCGGCGGGTTACCACGCTCGTCAGAGTCGAGGCCGACACCGATGAACCTGTCCAGATAGGGGAGTGCGGACTGCAGGGTCTCCAGCGCGCTCTCGGCGGTGAAGTCGCGCAGGAAGCAGAGGATCAGCTCCGCGGAGACGCCCAGACCGGCGGCATCCACGGCGGCCCTGTGGTAGCCGAGGATGACGGTTTCGATGGGGATGCCCCGCGAGGTGTGCGCCTGCGGGTCGAAGAACGCCTCCACCCGCCGCACCCCGTCGGCGGCGGCGCGGCGGAAATACGCGGCGGCGAGGTCGTAGAAGTCGGCCTCGGTGACGAGCACGTCCATCGCGGGGTAGTAGACGCCGAGGAAGCTCGCGAGCGAGTCGAACTCATAGGTGGCGCGCACCTGCTCCACCGTGCTCTGGCCGATGTCCACGCCGTTGCGTCGGGCCAGCTCGAGTTTGAGCTCGGGTTCGAGGGTGCCCTCGAGGTGCAGGTGCAGTTCGGCCTTGGGCAGGCCGGCGACGAACGCGATGCTCGGTACGATAGCGGAAGACATTGGGGTTCCTTTCTGGGTGAACTCCGTGACGCTATCACGCCAGGGTTCCGGGACCGCTCGGGGAGGAATCCAGTGTTCCAGCACGACTTTTCGGACGTAATGAGCCGGAAATGATTCGGTCTTCGCGGCGTCACACGCAGCAATTAGTGTTCGAGTGATCCGAACATCTGTTGCAGCGGATGCGCTGCGTTGAAACACCTTGATCACCCCAGCAACGCAGTCACACCAGCAGCACCCCAGCACCGCGATCACAGCCGCACCGCAGCACATTCCATTTCAGCATTCAGGCATTCCGCCCCAGCACGCCGTTGAGTTCCACGGCAATCCCCGAGCACCATCGAGAGGACCGCGTCATGACGCAAGCCCCAGTTTCCCCGTTCACCCGTCGCTCGGCCAAGCGCGTCGGCACCGGCGTCGCCGTGGCCGCCGCACTCACCCTGCTGCTGTCCTCCTGCGCCGGCGACGCCGGCTCCGCCGAGTCGGGCTCCGGCGACGCAGCCTCGTTCGGCGAGGCGAGCATCCAGCTGTCCTGGATCAAGAACGCCGAGTTCATGGGCGAGTTCGTGGCCGAGGATGCCGGTTACTTCGCCGAAGCGGGCTTCGACTCCGTCGACCTGATCCCCGGCCCGGCGTCGGCCGAGGCCGGCGTCATCTCCGGCAACGTCGATCTCGGCGTCGGCAACGCCATCTCCACGGGCACCGTCATCGCCGAGGAGGGCGCACCGCTGAAGATCATCGGGGCGACGTACCAGAAGAACCCGTTCACCATCCTCTCGCTCGCCGGCGTGGGCAACATCGCCACCCTCGACGACCTTGCGGGCAAGACCATCGGCGTCCAGGCCAGCAACCAGAGCCTGTGGGACGCCTTCCTCAAGGTCAATGAGATCGACCCGTCCACGATCACCGTCGTCCCGGTCGAGTACGACCCGACCCCGCTCTTCAACGGCGAGGTCGACGGATGGTTCGCGTACCTCACCAACGAGTCGATCGACGCCGAGCTGGCCGGTCTCGACCCCGTGAACCTGCCGCTGGCCGACAACGGCCTGCCGTTCGTCGCCGAGACGTTCACCGCCTCCGAGGATGCGATCGCCAACGACCGCGAGATGCTCAAGGCACTGCTGGTCGCCGAGATCAAGGGCTGGGCCGACGCGATCAACGATCCCGCTGCCGCCGCGAAGCTCACCGTCGACACCTACGGCAAGGACCTCGGACTGACCATGGAGAAGGAGACCCGCCAGGCGGAGATCCAGGCCACCGACCTCGTCGTCAGCCCCGACACCGCGGCCAACGGGCTGTTCACCATCAGCGACGCGCTGCAGAAGGAGTCTGTCGCCACGCTCAAGGCCGCCGGTATCGACATCGACACCGCCACCCTGTTCGACATGAGCCTGCTGGCCGAGGTGTACGAGGAGAACCCCGACCTCATCGCCTACAGCAAGTAGCCACCCGCAGCACAACTCTCGTCGCGGCACCCGTCTCACCGAGGCGGGTGCCGTCGGCGATACTGAACTACCGGCATCCGACGACGCCCAGTAAGGAAAGTACGACGTGAGCACGATCGACACCGCTCCACCCATCGCTTCGGGAACCGGCCTGCACGGTACCGGCCTACACATTGAAGCGCTGCACAAGACCTTCTCGGTCGGTCGCAGGGAGGTTGTCGCGCTCGACAACGCGAACCTGCACACCGACAAGGGCAGTTTCCTTTCGCTGCTCGGCCCCTCCGGCTGCGGCAAATCCACGATCCTGCGGATCCTCGCCGGCCTGGAGAACCCGACCAGCGGCACCACCCGGGTGGACGGCAAGAGCCCCGCGGAACTCCGCAGCGGCCACGAACTCGGCATCGCCTTCCAAGACTCCGCCCTGCTGCCCTGGCGGAGTGTGCGCAGCAACATCAAGCTTCCGTTCGAGGTCGCCAGGATGCCCGTCGACGAGGACTACGTCACCGAACTCATCCAGCTCGTCGGCCTTGCCGGATTCGAGAAGGCCAAGCCGGCCCAGCTGTCCGGCGGGATGCGCCAGCGCGTCTCGATCGCCCGTTCCCTCGTGCTCAAGCCGTCGGTGCTGCTGCTCGACGAACCGTTCGGTGCCCTCGACGACATGACCCGGCAGCGCCTCAACATCGAGCTGCTGCGCATCTGGACCGAGAAGCCCGCGACGACCTTGATGGTCACCCACGGGATCTCCGAGGCGATCTTCCTCAGCGACCAAGTGGCCGTGATGAGTCCGCGGCCCGGCCGCGTCAAGGAAGTCATCGAGATCGACCTGCCCCGCCCGCGCCTGCCCGAGATGATGCGCAGCCCCGAATTCCACGCCCTGCACGACCGGGCGTCCGAACTGCTCTTCGGCGCCGACACCCCGGCCGCCGCCGGGGCGCACTGATGCCGGTCAGCCGCGGCCTGCCCGGTTGGGCCACCGGGCTTCTCGGCGTGATCGTCGTGGTGGCCCTGTGGTGGATCAGCGCGCTCACCATCTTCCAGAACGCCGGCTCGGTGCCCGGCGGTGCCATCCCCACCCCGGCCGAGGTATTCCGCCAGTTCGCCGGCGACGGCATCGGCTTCTACCTGCCGCACATCACCATGACCCTCAGCGAAGCGGCGATCGGGTTCCTCTGGGGCAACGGCCTGGCGCTGCTGCTGGCCGGACTGGTCCTGGTGCTGCCGCGCATCGAGAAGATCGCGCTGCAGATCGCCGTGATCACCTACTGCGTGCCGATCGTGGCGATCGGCCCGATCGCGTATACCGTGATCGGCCCGCCGCGCGGCGACCCGTCCGGCACCGCGATCTTCCTGGCCGCCATGTCGGTGTTCTTCACCACGGTGGTCGGCTCGTTGGTGGGGCTCAAGGCCGCCGACACGGCCAGTCTCGACCTCGTCACCGTGTACGGCGGCACCAAGTTCACCCAGCTGCGGAAGGTCAGGCTGATCGCCGGGCTGCCCAGCGTGCTGAACGCCCTGCAGATCGCGGCTCCGGCCGCGCTGCTCGGCGCCATCCTCGGGGAATACCTCGGCGGCGCCGAGCGGGGCCTCGGCCTGGCCATGCTCGCCGCCGGCAACTCCGCGAACGTGGAACGGGTCTGGAGCCTCGCCCTCGTCGCGGGACTGCTGGCCGGCATCGGCTACCTGCTCTTCGCGCTGATCTCCCGTTTCGCCACCCCCTGGACCACCGGACGGAGCAGCTCATGAGCGCGCAAACCCATGTTGCCGAGGCCATCGTCGTTCAGGCCGCTGTCCTCACCAAGAGCAGCGGGGCGCAGGCGCGCGGCATCGGCGCCTACATCGGCCGGGCCCTGGCGACGGGCCTGCTGACGCTCGTGATCGTCCTCGTCGCCTGGCAGGGCCTGATCCTGCTGCTGGGGATCTCGCCGTTCATCGCCAAGGGACCGCTGGATGTGTTCAACTGGCTCTTCACGGTGCCGGATGCCGCCGAGAACCGGGCGCTGATCCTCACCAACCTCGGTGTCACCCTCACCGACGCGTTCCTCGGTTTCGTCGCCGGGCTGCTGCTCGCCCTGGTGCTGGCCACCCTGTTCACCTTGTCGAAGGGCATCGAGCACGCGCTGATGCCCATCGCCCTGCTGCTGCGCAGCGTGCCGCTGGTGGCCTTCGTCCCGGTGCTGATCCTCATCACCGGCCGCGGACCGAGCATCGCCGTGGTGACCGGTGCCATCGTGGTGCTCTTCCCGGCCCTGGTGAACATCGCCTTCGGCCTGCGGTCGGCGTCCCCTCAGGTCAGCGACGTCATAGCCGTCTACGGCGGCACCCCGTTCACCGCGCTCCGCAAGGTGGCGCTGCCCAGCTCGCTGCCGTCGTTCTTCGCCGCCGTCAAGATCTCCATCCCCGGCGCCATCACCGGCGCCCTGCTGGCCGAGTGGCTCGCCACCGGCCAGGGCCTGGGCTACGGCATCGTCGTCGCGGTCTCGCAGGTGAAGAACTTCGAGGTGTGGTCGTCCGTCGTGGTCATCACCATCGTCTCGATGGTGCTCTACGGTGTGGCGCAGTTCGCCGAGAACCTGGTGCTGCGACGGATGGGCATGGACCAGAGCGCGAGCAACTGACCGTGCTCGAAATCGCCGGTGCACTCCTGGACGCCCTCGCGGACGGTCGCCGGGTGGCCGTGGCGACGGTGACCCGGGTGCTCGGCAGCGCGCCGCGCACCCTCGGCACGGCCATGGCCGTCACCGACTCCGGTGCGGTACTCGGCAGCATCTCCGGCGGCTGCGTCGAGGGTGCGATCTACGACAGTGCCCAGGAGGTGCTCGAGACCGGCCGCGGGCACCTCACCGAATTCGGGGTGAGCGATGACGACGCGTTCGCCGTAGGGCTGTCCTGCGGCGGCACCGTCGAAGTGTTCCTCGCCGAGATCGCCCCGGCCGGGCGCAACGCCATGACCGCGGAGGTGCGCGCCCAGCTGGAGCGAGCCGCGGCCGGCCAGGCCGCCGGGCTCGCCCTGGTCGTCGCGGGAACGGGGGCCGGCCTGATCCTGGCACCGGACGGCGCAACCGACCGCGCAACCGACCGCGGGGAGTCCGCCGGCCTCGACGCCGACTCGGTACGCCGCATCCGGGCGCAGCTGGCCGCCGCTGTCAACGCCGGCGAGACCAGCCTGGGCTCGGTGGACTGCGACGGGGCGATCAGCCGGGTGCTCTACCTCGTGGCCCAGGCCCCGCCGCGCTGCCTGATCTTCGGCGCCGTGGACTTCGCCGGCGCTCTGTCGGCCGCCGCGACCCTGCTGGGCTATCGGGTCACCGTCTGCGATGCCCGCGCCGTGTTCGCCACCCCGGAACGTTTCCCGACCGCTGCGGAGGTGGTGGTCGAGTGGCCGAGCGACTACCTCGCCCGCACCCACACCGACGCCCGCACCGTGGTGTGCGTGCTCACCCACGACGAGAAGTTCGACCTGCCGCTGCTCAGCACGGCCCTGAGCCTGGACGTCGGCTACGTGGGCGCCATGGGGTCCCGGCGCACCCACGAAAGACGGATGCTGCGCCTACGAGAGGCGGGCGTGTCCGCCGCCGCCCTCGACAGGCTGCACTCGCCGATCGGCCTGGACCTCGGCGCGAGCAGCCCGGCGGAGACGGCGGTGTCGATCCTCGCCGAGGTTCTCGCCACCCGCTCCGGGGCATCCGGCGCCCCCCTGCGGGACCGGCAGGGCCCGATTCACCCCTCGGTCTGACGCGACCGATTCCCCTCCGGGCTGACCGGGATTTTCCTTCAGCCCTCACCCCATTCGGGGGACGAATCGGGCGCGCCCGCGCATTAGCGTGCTCACCGAATCCCTTGAATGGAGGAGTCACCATGACCAGCACACGGCAGGCACCGGGCAGCACGACCGGGGCGGAAACCAACAACTACACAACCGACAGCGGTACGTCGGGCTGGACCGGCTGGATAGTCTTCGCAGGCGTCATGATGTTGATGATGGGCGCGTTCCACGTCATCCAGGGCCTGGTCGCACTGTTCCAGGACACCTATTACCTCGTCGGCCAGGAAGGACTGGTGGTGCAGGTCGACTACACGACCTGGGGCTGGGTGCACACGATCCTGGGTGCTGTGGTGATCCTGGCCGGCGTCGCCCTGCTCGCGGGGCAGATGTGGGCACGAGTCGTCGCCGTCATCCTGGCGTTCGGAAGCGCCCTGGTGAACATCGCCTTCCTCGGCGCCTACCCGCTCTGGTCGCTCACCATGATCGCCATCGACGTTTTGGTGATCTACGCGGTGACCATGCACGGCAAGGAAATGAAGCCGATCAGCTCCTAGCCCTGGCGCTGTGAGCCACGTGCGACCGCCTGTCAGGCGCCCCTGTTCATCAGGCGCCACAGGCGGTCGCGCGACATCGGCAGTTCGTACGAGCGGATGCCGAGAGCATCGCGCACCGCGTTGGCCAGCGCCGGCGCCACCGGGTTGTACGGCGACTCGCTCATCGACTTGGCGCCGTACGGCCCCAGGTCGTCGGCGGTGTCCGCGAAGTACACCTCGGTCACCGGCAGGTCCGCCAGCTGCGGTATGTGATAGTTGCGCAGCACCCTGGTTTCAACGGTGCCGGCGCCGTCGAGGATGAGTTCCTCGTACAGCGCGGTACCGATGGCCTGCGCCACCCCGCCCTCGATCTGGCCGCGGCACTGTTCGGGATTCATCACGAAGCCGGCATCCGCGGTCTGGATGGACTGCAACATGCGCACCTCGCCGGTGGCGGTGTTCACGGCCACCCGGAACGCGTGCACGTTGAATGCCAGCGAACGGCGGGCGCCGTCCTCCCGGCCTGTTCCGGTGAGGCCGTCCGGGCCGGAAAGCGCGGCCAGCGGCACGAACACGTCGCCGGCCCGCAGTCCGTCGGCCGCCAGGACGAAGTCCCCGGCCGCAATGCCGGTGAGTCGGGCCGCTTTCTCGCGCAGCAGACCGGCCAGCTCGAGCGCCGCGCCGTGCACGGCCTTGCCGGCCACCACTACCCCGGCCGACCCGAAGGCGCCGGTGTCGTAGCCGGCGGCGTCGGTGTCGGACTGGCGGATCTCGATGCGATCCGGGCCGGTGTTCAGCACCGTCGCCGCGATCTGGGTGTGCACCGTCGTGGTGCCGTTGCCGAACTCGGCGGTGCCCACCCGCACCAGGTAGCGTCCATTCTGGTCCAGGGTGATGGTCGCCTGCGAGAAGTGGCCGCGCGGCGGGGTCGTCGCGATCATCGCCGACGCCATGCCCTCGCCCACCCGCCAGGTGGCGCCGGTCGGGGCGGTCACCCCATTGCCGCGAGTCAGGGCCGCCTGGGCCAGGTCGAGGCACTGGTCCAGGCCATAGCTGGCGAAGCCGATGTCGTCGCCCTCCTGATGGGTCACCACAAGAGGGTCGCCGGGGCGCACCGAGTTGATCCGGCGGATGTCGAACGGGTTCAGGCCCAGCTCGACGGCGAGTTCGTCGAGGGCGCACTCGATCCCGTAGATGACCTGGCCCAGCCCGTAACCGCGGAACGCGCCCGACGGCGGATTGTTCGTGTACACGGCCTGAGCATCCACCCGTTTGTTGGGCACGTTGTACAGCGCCACGGACTCGCTGGTGCCGTGGAACATGACGCCGGGGGCGTGGTTGCCGTATGAGCCGGTGTCGGAGAGCACGTCGACCGTCAGGGCGGTGAGCCGGCCGTCGCCCGTGGCAGCCAGGGTGACGCCTACCCGCATCGGGTGCCGAGTGGGCGAGGCGGCGAGTTCGTCGGTGCGGGTGAACTCGTACTGCACGGGCCGCCCGGTCTTCAGCACCGCGAGGGTCACGATGTCCTCGGTGAGGATCTCCTGCTTGCCGCCGAAGCCGCCGCCGACGCGGGCGGTGAACACCCGCACGGCCTCGAGATCGAGGTCGAAGATGCGGCTGATCTCCTTCTGCACCAGGAACGGTACCTGGGAGCTGGTACGCAGCACGAGCCGTTCGTCCTCCAGCCAGCCGATGGTGGCGTGGGTCTCCAGCTGGGTGTGGGCGACCCGCTGGGTCTGCCAGGTTCCGGTCACCACGGTGTGCGCAGTGGCCAGTGCCGCCGTCACATCGCCGTACTCGCCGTGCAGCTCGGCGACGAGGTTCCGGGACGGGTCGGCCAGGCGGCTGATCGTCGCATCCTTCTCGCCGTGCACCAGCGGGGCGCCGGGGCGCAGCGCTTCGGCGGGGTCGAAGACCGCGGGCAGTAACTCGTAGTCCACCTCGAGCAACCGGCAGGCGTGCTCCGCGATGGCCACGGAATCGGCGACCACCGCGGCCACCCGCTGGCCGCGGTGCCGCATCACGGAGTCCAGAACCAGGCTGTCATCGGGGTCGTCGAGCCGGCTCTCGTGCCGGGCCGAGGAGTACAGGGCGGCGGGGGAGTCGGCGGCGCTGAGCACGGCGTGCACCCCGGGCAGGGCGCGGGCGGCGGTGTCGTCGAGGGAGATCACCCTGGCGTGGGCGTGCGGGCTCCGCAGCACGGCGAGGTGCAGCAGGCCCGGCACGGCCACGTCGAGGGTGTACGGCTCCTGTCCGCTGACCACCCTGGCGGCGGCGGGGGCGCGGAGCGAGCCGCCCACGCGGCCGTCGGTGGCGGAGGTGCGCGCGGTGGTTCGGGGCTTGGTGGGGCGCACCGGGCCGAGGCCGGAGATCGGGGCGGCGACCGGTGCGGAGCCGGCTGCGGAGTCGGGGGTTGCCGCATCCGCTGCACCGGCGGCGGTCTGTTGGTGGTCGTGGTCGTGCCCGCAGCCGCCGTCGGCCGGGGTGTGCCGGTCGCGGATGGCGTCGTCGATGGCCCGGTAGCCCGTGCACCGGCACAGGTTGCCCTTGAGCAGGCGGGGCAGGTCGTCGAGCTGGTGCTCCTGGATGGTCGACGCCGTCACGATCATGCCCGGCGTGCAGAAGCCGCACTGGAAACCGGCCGCGTCGATGAAGCGCTGCTGGATCGGGGCCAGGGTCTCCGGCCCGCCGATGCCGGTGGCGGTGGTGACCTCGCGACCCTCGGCGCGGTAGGCCGGGTAGATGCAGGAGTGCACCGGGGTGCCGTCCACGAGCACCGAGCAGGCGCCGCAGTCGCCGGTGTCGCAGCCCTTCTTGACCTCGAAGTGTTCCTGCTGGCGCAGGTAGGTGCGCAGGGCCTGGCCGGCCGCGGCCGGCGCGTCGATCGGGTTGCCGTTCACGGTCAGCTTCATGCGCGGCTCCCGTCGCCGGTGCCGGGTCTGGGCGGGTCTGCCGGCGCGGCCAGTTCTTGGCGGATTTCCTCGCCGAGCAGTCCGCTCATGGCGCGGCGCCAGTCCGCGGCGCCGTGCGCATCCGTGAACCAGGCGTCCAGACCTGCGATGTCGGCGGCCAAGGCGGCCGAATCGGGCAGAGAGGGGTAGCGCAGTTGCACCGGGCGCACGGTGCCGCCGGTCACGGTGAGCACAAAACGGCCGTCGGTGTCGAGGCGGCCGATGAGCACGGCGCCGGAGCGGCCGAGGGGGGACAGGGCGATCTTGCGGTACGCGGTGCGGGCAGTGAGCGTGGCGGCGGGCACGTGGATGGAGCGCAGCACGTCGCCGGGTTCGAGCACGTTGGTGGTGTTGCCGGTGACGAAGTCGAGGGCCGGCATCCGGCTGTCGGTGCCGTCGGCGTGCCAGATCAGGACCTCGGCGTCGAGGGCGGCGGTGAGGCAGATCATCGGGCCCGCGGGCAGCGAGGTGCACAGGTTGCCGCCGACGGTGGCGATGTTCCAGACCTTGAAGGAGCCGAACAGGGCCGTGCAGGCCAGGTGGAAGATGGGGTGGGCGACCCAGCCGGGCTCGGCGGGCATCCGCGACAGTTCGGCGAGGGTGCAGGTGGCGGCGATCTCGAGTCCGTCTGCGCCGGTGGTCAGCGCCGGCCAGCCCATGGTCTGCAGGTCGACGAGGCCGGTGAGGTGGATGCGCGGGTCGGCGAAGAGTTCGGAGCCGCCGGCCAGCGGCACCACGGTCTCGCCGAGGGCGGCCAGGTCGGCGCGGGTGCGGGCCTGCGTGATGGTCGCAACGGTGGTCAGGTCCATCCGTGCCTCCCAAGGTCGTGGATGCGCAGCATCCGGGTGTCGCCGGGCCTGTGGGCCCGCCGAGGGGCGCCCTCGCGGGCGCCGACATCCCTAGTCAAGCGCAGCATTGTGTCGGTCGTGTAAACCGGCCCGGCCGCCCTCAGCCGATGCCCAGTTTTGTGGCGTGATCTGGGTGCACCTGTTGCCCGTGCGGACTTCTGCGCCCGTGTGCCGGGATTATTTGTCCGTTGGGGGAACCGTTGGCGGGGCGTCGGGGGACGGGTCAGCCGAGCGCGGCGACCCACTCGGTGCTGCCGTCGGTGAAGCCCTGTTCCTTCCAGATGGGCACGCGGGCCTTGATCTCGTCTACCAGGGCGGCGCAGGCCGCGAAGGCCTCGGCCCGGTGCGCGGACGCCACGGCGCAGGCCAGCGCCACGTCGCCGATGCCCAGATCGCCCACCCGGTGCGCGGCGGCGATCCGGCAGCCCGGGTGGGCCAGGGCCACCTCGTGCGCGACCTCCTCGAGCACGGTCTGGGCGCTCGGATGGGCGCTGTAGCGCAGCCAGGTCACGCCGCGGTCCTCGTCGTGGTTGCGCACAACACCCGCGAACGACACGACGGCGCCTGCTGTGGCGTCGGCCACGGCATCCGTACACTCGTCGACGGTGATGGGGGTGTCGTCGACGCGGGCGAACAGCACGTGCGGGGTGGGCTCAGTGGCCATGTCGGGGGTCCTTAGGGGGTGTGCCAGTACGGGGTACGGCCTTGGGCGATGGGGCCTTCGACGATGAGGCCTTGGCTGGAGCGGCCTGGTGGTCGGCGGCGGCCGGCGTGCCGGCATGGTCGACTCCGCGCACCTGGTCGATGAGGTGGTCGAGCAGCTCGGCGAGCACGGCCAGCCCGTCGCGCACGCCCCCGGTGGAACCGGGCAGGTTGATCACGACGGTGCGGCCCCTGGCGATGCCCGCGTAACCGCGAGAGAGCACGGCGAGCGGTGTGGCGGCCGTGCCCCGCCGCCGCAGCTCCTCCATGATTCCGGGCAGCTGGCGATCCAGCAGCGGCAGGGTCTGCTCCGGGGTCTGGTCGGTGGGGCTCACGCCGGTGCCGCCTGTCGTGATGACCAGGTCGAGGCCGGCTTCGATGGCCGCGGCCAGAGCGTCGCCGACGGGTTCGCCGTCGGCGACGACGGCCCGGTCCAAGACCAGCCAGCCGCGCTCGCGCAGCCAGGCATCGATGACGGGTCCGGTGCGGTCGGTGTACACGCCGGCGGCCGCGCGGGTCGACGCCACGATCACCTGCCCGGTGCGCCCGTCGCCGGGCCGTCCGCTCGGCCCGACGGTCGCGCTCACTCGGTGCTCCAGTCGCCGCTCTTGCCGCCGGACTTCGCCAGCACCCTGATGTCGGTGATCACCGCGTGTTTGTCCACGGCCTTGATCATGTCGTACAGGGTGAGCGCCGCCACGGACACCGCGGTCAGCGCCTCCATCTCGACACCGGTCACCCCGGTGGTCTTCACCGTCGCGCTGATGAGCACCCGATCGTCACCGGGAGCGAAGTCGATGGTGGCACCGCTGAGCGGGAGGGGGTGACAGAGCGGGATCAACGCCGAGGTCTGCTTGGCGCCCATGATGCCGGCCACCCTGGCCACGGCGAGGGCCTCGCCCTTGGGTAGTTCGCCGGCGATCAGCAGGGCGATCACGTCGGGCCGGGTGATCAGCGTGGCCGTGGCGGTGGCTCGTCGTTTGGTGACGGGCTTGTCGGTCACGTCCACCATGAGGGCGGCGCCGTCGGCGCGCACGTGGCTGAGCCGGCCGGGCGGGGCCGGGGTGTTGTCGGACGGTGTTTCAGTCATCGATACTCCAATAGTCCACGGGTTCGCCCGCGGCGACACTGCCGACCCCGACGGGCAGGTGCACGAGCACCGTCGCGGTGGCATAGGCGTGCAGGAGGTGCGAACTGGCACCGCCCACCAGTTCGAGGGCGCCGTCGGGGCGCAGGATGCCGCGCCGCAGCTGGTGCTTGCCGGCCGGCGACTCCACCGGCGCGGCGAGGGGGGCGCTCCGCAACTCCCGGTCGGGTCTCGCCAGTCCGGCCAGGCGCCGCAGCACCGGCCGCAGGAACACCTCGAACGAGATGAGGGCGCTCACCGGGTTGCCGGGGAAGGTGATCACGGGCACGGTGGTGCTCGGCACGGTGGTGCTCGGCACGGTGGTGCTCGGCACAGCGTTGATCGGCACTGTGTTGATCGGCACAGCGTTGATCGGCACCGCGATCGCGCCGAGCCCCTGCGGGCCGCCGGGCTGCATCGCGACGTGCTGGAAGGTCACACCGAGGGGGCCCAGCGCGTCGCGCACCACCTCCCGGGCCCCGGCGCTGACGCCGCCGACGGTGACCACGAGGTCCACCTCCGGGGCCTCGGCGAGGAGGGCGAGGAGGTCGGCGGCATCGTCGGAACGGCACGGCCGGGCGGTCACCGTGCAGCCGGCATCCCGCAGGGCCTGGCCGAGGATGACGCTGTTGGAGTCGTAGATCTGGCCGGCGGCCAGGTTCTCGCCGGGCTCGCGGATCTCGTGGCCGGTCGCGATGAGCAAGACCCTGACACGCCGCAGCACGGAAACCGAGGTCAGCCCGGTCCCGGCGAGGACCCCGTACTGGGCCGGGCCGAGCCGGGTTCCCGCGTCGAGGAGCCTGTCACCGGGGTGCACGTCGCTGCCGGTCGGGCGCACGAACCCGCCGACCGGAACGGCGGCGCGGAACGAGACGCTCTGAACCTCGGGAGACATGCCGTCGGGGTCCTGCGGCTGGAAGCGGGGCGGATCGGCCTGCTCGATCGGCACCACGGCATCCGCGCCCGCCGGGATCGGCGCGCCCGTCATGATCGGGGCGGCGGTGCCCGGCGCCAGCTGCCCGGCGGGGTCACCCGCGGCGATCCGGTCGGCCACGGTCAGGGTGGTCGGTGTGAGCTCCGAGGCCGCCGCGAGGTCCCCGGCGCGCACGGCATAGCCGTCCATCTGTGAGTTGTCGAAGGGGGGCAGCGCCACGGGGGAGTCGACGGCGATCGCGAGGGACCTGTCCCGGTAGCTGTCGGGGTCACCGGTCAGTCGAGCACTCGAGAGGGGGAGCACCTCAGCGGCGCGGTTGTGGAAGAGCGGTGCGAGAAGCGCCGCCACGGCCTCCCGGTGTTGGTCGATCGTGCGCGCGCTCATGCCACCATCTTGCCGCAGTTCGCCGCCGCGAAGCCGTGTGTGCACCGGCTCCGGCGGCGGCCGGCGCAGCCCGGTTGCTTGAAGGCGGCTCGGCCCGGGCGTATCGTGCCTCGAATACACGGGCCGTAGGACGGGCTCTCATACGGAAGGGCAACTCATGGGACACCTCGTGGTGCAGCAGTTCGTGACCCTCGACGGCTTCGCGGCCAACCTCGACAACGAGTTCACGGCCTACGAACTTCTCGACGGCCGCACCGACGAATTCGACCGGAGCCAGCTGGCGTGGCTCGACGGCGTCGAGACAATGGTGCTCGGCGCCAACACGTACCGCATGTTCGTGGGCTACTGGCCCACACCGGAAGCGGCGGACGAGGTCCTCACCGGCCCACTCAACGCTTTGCGTCGCCACGTGTTCTCCCGCACGCTCAGCCACGCCCCGTGGGGCGACCTGCCCGCGGCGACCCTGGAGTCCGGCGACGCCGTCGAGGCCATCCGCCGGATCAAGGCCGAGACCAGCGGCATCGTCGTGCTGTGGGGCAGCCTGAGCCTCAGCCGGGCCTTCTTCGCCGCCGGCGAGGTGGATGAGGTGCGCCTCGTGGTGATGCCCGTCGTGATCGGCGCCGGCCGCGGGGTGTTCCCGGCCGACTCCGACCCGGCCGTTCTCGACCTGCGCGGTGCGCAGAGCTTCGATGACGGCCTGGTCGAGCTTCACTACGCCCTGCGCGCCGCTCCGGAGTGGTGACCCGTCGTAGGCTGGACGAACGGGCCGGTAGGTACGGCCCGCCCACCGACGAAGGGTTCATCACCATGCAGGTGCAGGTGCGCTATTACGCCGCGGCCAAGGCGGCGACGGGGGTAGCTGAGGAAACCCGCGACCTGCCGGCCGGGGCCACCATCGGCGCCTTCCTGACGGATCTCGGCAGTAGCTCGCCCGCCGTCTTCGCCCGCTGCTCCTTCATCGTGAACGGAACGGCCACCACCGACCGCGCCCGCGTGCTGAACGAGGGCGACAGGCTCGACGTCCTGCCGCCGTTCGCCGGCGGCTGACCTGTCCGGAGGGTCAGGGCGCTACGGCGTCACAACGGCGAAGGTCGGATCCGGGCTGTCCAGCAGCGCGAACAACCTCGGCAGCACGCCGGCGTCCCCGGTCATGTCCACCCCGCTGAAGGAGCCGCCGGCCACGGCCTGGGCCAGCCGGGCGTGGGTGATGCGCACGTTGAGGTCCGCCGGGCGGGGTCTGTCGATCGGATAGTGGATCAGCGCTCCGTGGCTGAGCTCCAGCCTGTAGAGCTCCCGCGTGTCCGTGATCACCCAGTTGATGGCGAAGCCCTCGTTCCACGACCGGGGCCCCACCAGCCGGATCGCCAGGGTGTCGAAGAGCTGGGTGACGGTGAGCACGTCGAGCAGACCGCCGGCCTCGAGGTCGTTGCGGCCCACGCCGTACCGCAGCTCGGTCGCCCCGGTGAGGAAGACGTTCCGCCAGGTGGCGTTCTCCGCGCCGAAGCCCAGCCGCTCCAGGCCCGTGGCCAGCAGTTCGCGGGCCGCGCCGTCACCGGGGTCGGCGAAGACGGCGTGACTGGCCAGCTCCACGGCGAACCGCAGATCACCGGCATCCAGGTAGCGCCTGGCGTGCTCGAGGGTGGCTGCGACGCCGCCCATCACATCGACGTACCGGGTGGCCGCGGCCGTCGGCGGATGCTGCCACAGGTGCGCCGGGTTGCCGTCGTACCAGCCGAGGTAGCGCTGGTAGATCGCCTTGACGTTGTGGCTCACCGACCCGTAGTAGCCGTGGGTGTGCCATTTCCCGGCCAGCGACGGCGGCATTTCGAAGTCCTCGGCGATCTCGCTACCGGTCTGGCCCTGGTTCATCAGTCGTACGGTCTGGTCGTGCAGGTAGGCGTAGAGGTCGCGCTGCTCGGTGAGGAAGGCGACGATGGCGTCGGTTCCCCAGGTCGGCCAGTGGTGCGACGCGAATTCCACGTCGGACCGGTGGCCGAACAGTTCGGTGGCCTCACTCAGATAACGGGACCACATGCGGGGGTCGCGCACCTGCGCCCCGCGCAGGGTGAGCAGGTTGTGCATGGTGTGGGTGGCGTTCTCGGCCATGCACAGGGCGCGCTGCGCCGGGAAGTACAGGTTCATCTCCGACGGGCACTCGGTGCCGGGGGTGAGCTGGAAGACGATCCGCACGCCGTCGAGCTCCTCTTCCTGGCCCGTCGCCGTGATGTCGAGGGTGGGCACGACCAGGCCGATGCTGCCTGTCGACGCGCCGGCGCCCAGGCCGATACCGATTCGGCCGGCGGCGTTCCGGGCCAGTGGGTGCCCGTCGTAGTAGTAGCCGCGGCGGAACATCGCGGTTCCGGCGTAGACGTTCTCGGACACCGCGTTGTCGAGAAAGTGTTCGGGGGCGACGATGGGGATGCCGGTGTCGGGTTCGATCACACCGAGCACGCCGCCGAAGTGGTCGGCGTGAGCGTGGGTGTACACGACCGCCGACACCGGGCGGTCGCCGCGATGGCTGCGGTACAGCGCCAGTGCGGCCGCCGCGGTCTCCGCCGAGATGAGCGGGTCGATCACGATGACCCCATGGTCGCCCTCGACGAGAGTCATGTTGGACAGGTCGAAGCCGCGTACCTGATAGATGCCCTCGGTCACCAGGTAGAGGCCGTGCCTGGCGGTCAGGGCGCTCTGCCGCCAGAGACCGTCGTGCACATTCTCCGACCCCGCACCGGCCAGGAAGGCGAGGGACTCCATCTCCCAGACCACCCGGCCGTCGGCGGCGTGGACGATCAGGGGGTCGAGGGTGCCGAGGAAACCACGGTCGACGCCCTCGTCGCTGCCGCGCGACCCCGTCGCCGTGTTCCCGGTTGGATGTTTGTCATCGCCCATGATGACCACCTCTCTTGCCGTGCTCTCTCGGGACGTTCTACCGTGCCCGTTGCGCACACCATAACCGGGCGCCCACCCGGCAACCACCCCGCGATTTCCACGGGCCAGGCGCCAGTGCGGGCATCACCCTCGGTGCTGCCCACCTCGACCGGGACGCCAGCCGGCTCTCCTACTGCTGTCTCAACGTGCGGCGAGATCAGTACCGCGCTTTGTCCGGTTCGATCTGCCGCACCCAGTCGTCGACGCCGCCCGCGAGGTGGGTGACCGCCGACCAGCCGTTGTCGCGGAGCACCTCTCGGGCGTACTCGGACCGGGCGCCGTGGTGGCAGTAGAGGACGACGCGGTCGTCGGGTTCCATCACCGTGCGGGCCTCGTCGGTGAGCAGCTGCGCCATCGGCACCAGCGCCGATCCGTCGATGGCGACGATGTCGCGCTCCCACGGCTCCCGGATGTCCACGAGCACGAAGTCGGCGAGCCCCGCCTGCCGGTCGGCGAGCAGGCCGGCGAGCTCGGCCGAGGTGACCTCGTCGGGTACCGGTGCGCCGGGGCGCGCCTGCACCGGGATCGGGTGGGTGTGAACCTGGCTGTGGCTGGTGTCGCGGGGCGGGTCGGCGGCCGCGGCCGGCTCGAGGGGGCCGGTCACACCTGTCGCGGCGGCCGCACCGTATGGCACCTCCCGCCAGGAGGCGTCGAGGCCGTCGTGCACGAGCAGCCGGCCGAACAAGGGTTCGCCGAAGCCCACGATGAGTTTGAGCGTTTCGGTGGCCATCATGGCGCCGACGCTGGCGCACACCGAGCCGAGCACTCCGGCCATGGCGCAGGTTTCGGCCTCGTCGGCGCCCGGGGTGCTCGGGAACAGGTCTTCCAGGCGGGTGCCGTCGGCCGGCCCGTCGACCCAGAACGTCGTGACCAGGCCGTCGAAGCGCAGCACGGAGCCCCAGATGTACGGCTTGTGCAGCAGCGCCGCGGCGTCGTGGGCGAGGTGGCGGGTGGCGAAGTTGTCGGTGCCGTCGATGACGATGTCGTAGTCGGCGATCAGGGCGAGCACGTTGGCAGCCGTCAGGCGGGTCTGATGCGCCACGACCTCGATCAGCGGGTTGTGCGCGCGCAGGGCGGCCGCGGCGGCCTCGGCCTTGGGGCGGGCCAGGTCGGCCATCGTGTAGATGGTCTGGCGGTGCAGGTTGGAGACCTCCACGCTGTCGGAATCCACGATGCCGAGAGTGCCGACGCCCGCGGCGGCCAGGGCGGTGAGCACCGGGGAGCCCAGCCCGCCGGCACCGATCATCAGCACCCTGGCGGCCGCGAGGCGGCGCTGACCGAGATCGCCGACCTGCTCGAGCGAGACCTGTCGGGCGTAGCGTTGGCGTTGGGCCGGGGTGAGCGGCGGTCCCGGCGAAACCAGGGGAGCGTGCGGCATGGTGGCCCTTTCTGCTGGCTTCCAGCCTAGGCCTGAACCGCGCCAGGACGGCCGGCGCCGGCGTTTCGTATCCCGCCGTCATCCTCTGCCGGGGCCCGGCCTGTGGCGGTACCCTGAAGTATGACGTTCGTCGCACCACCCTCTGCCCCCGCGCGTGACCAGGCTCCGCATCACGAGAGCCTGCCTGACGGGAGCCTGGCCGACCAGACTCTGAGTTCCGATGAGGTGCTGCGGATTCGCAATGACTTCCCGGTGCTGCACCAGCTCGTCAACGGGCATCCGCTGGCCTACCTCGACTCCGGTGCCACCTCGCAGAACCCGATCAGCGTGATGGAGGCCGAGCAGGAGTACTACGAGCAGCGGAACGCCGCCGTGCACCGCGGCGCGCACACCCTGGCCTTCGCCGCCACCGAGGTGTTCGAGGCCGCCCGCGCCACGGTCGCCGCGTTCGTCGGCGCCCGGGAAGACGAGATCGTCTGGACCTCCAACGCCACCGAGGGTGTGAACCTCGTCTCGTACTCGTTCTCCAACGCGTCCCTCGGCCTCGGCGGCGCCGCCGCCGCCCGCTTCAAGCTGGGGTCCGCCGACGAGATCGTCGTCACCGAGATGGAGCACCACTCCAACCTCATCCCCTGGCAGCAGCTGGCGCTTCGCACCGGAGCCACCCTCCGTTTCATCCCGGTTCTGCCGGACGGCACCCTCGACATGGCCGCCGCCGCCGAGATCCTGAACCCGCGCACCCGGCTGCTGGCCGTCACCCACGCCTCCAACGTGGTGGGCACCATCAACCCCATCGACGAGCTCGTGGCCATGGCCCACGCCGTCGACGCCCTGGTCTTCCTGGACGCCTGCCAGTCGGCGCCGCACCTTGCCCTGGACCTCACCGCGCTCGACGTGGACTTCGCGGTGTTCTCCGGGCACAAGATGCTCGGCCCCACCGGCATCGGCGTGCTCTACGGCAAGGCCGAGCTGCTCGCCGCGATGCCGCCGTTCCTCACCGGTGGGTCCATGATCACCACCGTCGACATGCAGGGCGCCGAGTTCCTCACCCCGCCGCAGCGGTTCGAGGCCGGCACCCAGCGCATCTCCCAGGCCATCGCGCTGGCCTCCGCGGTCGACTACCTCAGCCACACCGGCATGGGCCGCATCCGCACCCGCGAAGCCGAACTCGGCCGCCGGCTCGTCGAGGGCGTCACCGCCATCCCCGGCGTGCGGCTGCTCGGCCCCGGACTCGGGGTCGAACGCATCGGCCTGGCCGCGGTGGATGTCGCCGGCGTGCACGCGCACGACGTCGGCCAGTTCCTCGACGAGGCCGGCATCGCCGTGCGGGTCGGGCACCACTGCGCCCAGCCGCTGCACAAGAAACTCGGCGTCACCGCGTCCACCCGCGCGAGCACCTACCTGTACACGACCGACGACGAGGTCGACCAGTTCCTGGCCGTGCTCGCCGAGGTCGGCCCGTTCTTCGGAGTAGCCCGATGACCTCGTCCGCCATGCAGCAGCTGTACCAGCAGATCATCCTCGACCACGCGAAGTCCGCGCACGGCGCCGTCGCCGAGCTGTCGGAGCTCGACGAGGACGCGGCAGCGGCCGCCGCCGCCGCCGGTCTGCGCCAGGCCCAGTCGCACCAGGTGAACACCACCTGCGGCGATGAGATCACCGTGCGGGTGGCCCTGTCCGGCGCCGGGGCGGATGCCCGGATCGACGGCTTCGCCTGGCGGGGCGTCGGCTGCTCCATCTCGATGGCGTCGGCCTCAGTGCTCAACGACACCGTGCGCGGCGCCAGCGTCGCCGAGTCGCTGGTCATGCTCGATCTGTTCCGGGAGATGCTGCGCTCCCGCGGCACCATCGAACCCGACGAAGAGGTGCTCGGCGACGCCGCGGCGTTCGCCGGCGTCTCCAAGTACCCGGCCAGGGTCAAGTGCGCCATGCTGCCCTGGGTGGCCTTCGAGGCCGCCCTGCTCCAGCTGGGCTAGCCGACTGACAATCCGGCCTGCCGGCGCTAGCCGATCGAGCTGGCGATGCGGTCGCGCAGGGCGCTGGTGGGGGCCAGCCGGGCCAGGTACTCGGCGCCGTCGAGGGCGTTGGCGATGGCGGGGCGGATGTCGACGTCTGGCCACAGCTCGCGCAGACCCCGCTCGAACCGGGTGGCGATCTCGGGGGCGCGCAGCACCCCGCCGATGCCGCAGACCACGGGGGACGGGCCGGTGTCTTCGCCGACCCGGCGGAGCCCGGTGGCGGCCGAGAGCACCAGCTCTGCGGCGGCTCCGGCGCAGATCGCGGCGGCGACGGCATCCGTTGCGGCCAGTTCGGTGACCTGACGGGAGTAGGCGGCGATGCGGCTCACTCGCAGCGGATCGGCCTGCAGCTCGAGGTAGGCCATTTCGATGTGGGGGAACTCCCGGCGCATGACGGCGGACAGCGCCGTTGCGGGGCCGCGGCCGTCGTAGGCGCGCATCACGGCGTCCAGGGCCGCGCGGCCGAGCCAGTAGCCGCTGCCGGCGTCGCCGATCAGGTTGCCCCACCCGTCGATGCGGGCCACATCGTTCGCACCCACCGCGAGGGTGACCACGCCGGTGCCGGCGGCGACGACCACGCCGAGCTCGTCCCCGAGGGCGCCGAGGTAGCTCGTGACGGAGTCGTGGGCGAGGAAGACCTCGCGCACCCCGAGTGCCGCGCCGGCGGCGAGGAGTTCGCGCGGGTCGGTTTCGGCCTTCGAGAAGCCGGAGATGCCGGCGCTGACGGTGACGATCGGCTGCCGGGTCGCTGACGCGACGGAGGCGACGACCTCGCCGAGCTGGGGGATCAGGGCACTGTCGGTGCGGATCCCGCCGAATTCGAACGGAACCCACTCGCCGTTCCCGGTGTGCAGGCGCGCCCGGATCCCGGTTTGGCCGGCGTCGATGGTGAGGGAGCTGGAGTCGACACTCATGGGTGGTCCGTTCTTGCGGGTGGTACGGGTGCGGGTCGTACGGGTGCGGGTCGTACGGGTGCGGGTGGTGTTGAACTGAGCAGTGTGGAACTGGGCGGTGCGGAACTGGGCGGTGCGGCCAGCCAGGCCCGGTACTGGCGGCCCAGGAAGTCTGCGGCGGGTTTGCCGTAGACGCAGTAGTCGTCATTCTGCGCCGCATCGGCCGCCGCGTACAGGGTCGTCGGCCAGTCCCAGAGCATGAAGCCGCGCATCCATTCTCGCCGACCGGTGGCCGCGAACATGTCCTCGTAGTAGCGCAGCTGCTCGGCGCCGGAGGGAACCCCTGGCAGGGCCCAGTCGTTGGGCTTGTCGGGTGACCCGGTGCGGCTCGGGCAGCCGGCCTCCATGAAGAAGAACGGTTTGCCGGTGGCCGTCACGACCTGCTCGATGCGATCCAGCTGCTCGTCCCAGCTATCGATCGGGTAATAGCCGCTGGACGTGATCACGTCGACGGCGTCCCACCAGGAGACGTGGTCCTCCTGGAACTTGTCGCAGTTGTAAGTCACCAGGCCGCTGTATACCTCGCGCACCGCGGTGATCAGGGTGCGCCAGCGCGCATCCTGGCCGTCGGCGCGCACCATCTCGCAGCCTATGCAGAGCATCTCTGCGCCCTCCTCCTCGGCGAGCCGGGCGGCATGCAGGATGAACGCCGTGTACGACCGGAACCAGGCGGTCCAGCCGGGTTCGCCGGGCACCTCCCAGTCGAAGAAGCCGATGTAGGCGCGCCAAGTGCCGTCGGCGCAGTTGACCACGGGCTTGAGGCAGACCTTGAGCCCGTGCGCTTTGGCCTCGCGGATGGCCCAGCGCACCTCGTCGTCGGTTACCGTCGGCGCGTCGCCGAACGGGATCTCCTCCGATTGGGCGGTGTCCTGCAACGCCGCGTAGGCCAGGGCGGTCCAGTTCACGCCGAGGTCGGCCATGAGCCGCATCGAGTCGGCGGCCGCCGGGGTCGCCCAGGTTCCCCGAACGCCCGTCCAGCCCCAGGTCATGCCGCAGACCGGTTCGGTGAGAACGGATGCCGCATCGGGGCCGGTCTTGTTCCTCACCGCCGCACCAGTTGGTTGGTGCTGCGCAGCACACCCGGCGCCGTGAAAGCTGCCGGGTCGACCTCGAGCAGAGAGGTGACCGTGAAGACCACGCTTTCGCCGGGCAGCAGGGTGACCAGCATGTCGTCGACCAGGGCGTCCGGGTCGACCTTGTCGACCAACAAGACCAGGTCGCGGGTCAGCACCGGAACGGTGACCCGCACGCTGTAGCCGTCGGCGGTGCGCACGGCGCTCACCTTGGGGGTGCCCGGTGTCAGGGTGCTGTCTCGGGCTTCGGCGAAGAACCAGTGCCCACGCACCCCGGTCAGCTCGGCGCGGAGGAGCTCCGCTGCCGCATCCGTTGCCGCGGACACGGATGCGGGCAGCGGCACGGTCACGCTCGACCGCGCCGGCAGGGTGACCCGCTCGGCGTGCTCGGCCAGGACGGCTCCCGTGTCTGTGTACCGCCGCACCAGGAGCTCGCCGCTCCAGGTGTCGGCGGAGTCGTTGACCGCGATGACGGCCAGGCCGCTCTCGCGGGGCTGGATGGTGACCAGCCTGTCGGCGTAGGCGTGCTTGATCGCGTACAGCAGGGGCTTCGGCCGGCCGTAGCCGTCCACGGCGGCCCAGGAGGTGACCGGCCAGCAGTCGTTGAGCTGCCAGACGATACTGCCCATGCAGTGCGGGGACAGCGAGCGGAAGTGCTCGATCGCGGTGCTGATGGCGGTGGCCTGGTTCAGGGACATCGCCCAATGCCAGTCGCCGATCTCGTCGGGGAGCGGCAGGTGCGGCAGCAGTCCGTCGGTGAGCTTGACGTTGCCCTCCATGGCCTTCTGGTGCACGAGCATGCCCGGCGATTCCGGGGTCAGCGGCACATCGTGGATCGACTCCGTCAGGGTCGACCAGGTGGGCGGGCCCTGCCAGCCGAACTCGGCCACGAAGCGCGGCTGGTACTCACGGTATGCGGGGTAGTCGCGCTGGTTCCAGAGGTCCCAGATGTGCATGGTGCCGTGCTCGGGGTCGTTGGGGTGCAGGTCATTGGAGGCAGTGCCGGCAACCGGGGAGAACGGGCTGCCGGGCGTGTAGCCGATGTGCGGGGCCAGCTCGGCGACCAGGGCGGGAAACACGTCGTAGTAGAAGCCGCCGCCCCAGGTCTTGCCGTCCAGGCGCAGTTTCCAGTTCCATTCCTCGAAGCCCCAGAGGTTCTCGTTGTTGCCGTTCAGCACCACGAGCGACGGATGCGCGGCGAGCCTGGCGACGTTCTCCCTGGCCTCGGCCTCGATCTCGTGACCGAGCGGGGCCTCTTCGGCGTAGGCGGCGCAGGCGAGCAGGAAGTCCTGCCAGGTGAGGAGGCCGCGCTCGTCGCACAGGTCGTAGAAGTCGTCGCTCTCGAAGATGCCCCCGCCCCACACCCGGATCAGGTTGATGTTGGCGAACTCGGCCTGTGTGAGCCGGTCCAGGTAGCGTGCCTTGGTGACGCGGTGCGGGAAGGCGTCGTCGGGGATCCAGTTGGCGCCGCGCACGAACACCGGCTGGCCGTTGATGACCAGGGTGAACGGGGTGCCGTTCTCGTCGGGGGTGGTGTCGAATTCGACGGTGCGGAAGCCGATCCGGGTGCTCGACCGGTCCAGTTCCACCGCGGTGTCGGCCGCGCGCAGGGTGACCTCGAGCTCGTAGAGCGGGTGCTCACCGTAGCCGAGCGGCCACCACAGGTCCACATCGGGCACGCTCAGGCTCACGGTGGCGCCGGACGCTCCGGCCGGCAGTTCCACGGTGCGGCTGACGCCGGCGACGGATGCCGTGACGCTGACCGGGGTCTCCGTCGCGCGGTCCACCTCCACGTGCACGTCCACCAGCCCGGTGCTGGTCGGCCCTGTCGGGTCAGACACCGTGGCGATCGGGCGCACACTCGCCAGCCGGGCGGTCGACCAGCTGACCAGGGTCACCGGCTTCCACAGCCCGGAGGTGGACGTGTCGATGCCCCAGTCCCAGCCGAAGCTGCAGGCCATCTTGCGGATGGCGTTGTAGGGGTGGTGGTTCACGTGCGGACGGTAGCCGAGGTCCAGGCTCGCGGCATCCGCGGCCTTGATGGGGGAGCGGAACACCACCACGAGCTCGTTGAGGCCGGCTGTGAGGCGGGCGCTCACGTCGAAGCGGTAGCTGCGGTGCATATTGCGGGTAGTGCCCAGCGACACCCCGTTCAGTTCGATCTCGGCGATGGTGTCGAGCCCGGCGAAGACCAGCTCGGTCTTCTCGGCGCCGGCCGGGTTCCAGGCGAAGGTGGTGCTGTAGCGCCAGTCGGTCAGCCCGATCCAGGAGAGCAGCTGCTCGTTGCCGTCGAGGTACGGGTCGGGAATCAGCTCGGCGGCCAGCAGGTCGGTGTGCACGGAGCCGGGCACGGTGGCCGGCACGGTGAGGCGCCGGATGCTCGCCGGCACCGGTCCGTCCAGAGCGGTGACACTCCAGTCGGTGTCGAGCAACCGGGTGACGGGGGCAAGGGAGGACGAGGGGATGGTGTGTGCAGACATTACGGGTTTCCAGACATTACTTGGTGGCTCCGGACGTGACGCCGTTGTAGATGAATCGTTGCAGGAACAGGAAGATGATCAGGGTCGGCACGATGACGATCATGATGCCGGCCGCGATGATCTCCCACTGTGCGCCGTACGGTCCCTGGAACCTGAAGAGCGAGGTGCTGATCACGGCCAGGTCCTGAGCGGGCATATAGAGGTAGGGGATGTAGAACTCGTTGTAGATGGCGATGCCCTTGATGATGACGACCGTGGCGATGGCGGGGCCGAGCAGCGGCAGGATGATGCGCCAGTACACCCCGAACCGGCTCGCGCCGTCGAGCATGGCGGCTTCGTCGAGCGACCGGGGAATCGACTGCATGAACTGGATGAAGATGTAGATCGAGAGGATGTCGGTACCCATGAACAGGATGATCGCCGCCCCGTGGGTGTTCACCAGGTGGAAGAAGTTCACCACCTGATAGGTCGCCACCTGGGTGGTGACGGCCGGCACCAGGGTGGCCACGAGGAAGAGCCCGAAGACCACCTTCTTGAAGCGGAACTCGAACCTGTCGAGCACGTACGCGGCCATGGTGCCGATCAGGATGGTGCCGGTGACCGAGATCACCGCGATGATCGAGGTGTTCAGGAACCCGAGCATCATCCGTCCGTCGACGAAGGCCGTGGCGAAGTTGGCGAAGTTGAACCAGTTCGACGGCGGCACCAGGGGACCGGTGGTGGCGTACTCGGTGTTGCTCTTCAGCGACGCGAACAGGATCACGATGATGGGCACGAGCGCGACGAGCGAACCGAGAACGAGGGACAGGTACTTCCCGGTGGTGCCGAGATGTCTGATCATGAGGCCAACGTCACTTTCTCGTCGGGGACGACCTTGCGCTGCAGCCAGGTGACGAGCAGCACGATGATGAGCAGGATGACCGCCATCGCCGAGGCGAGTCCGACCTTGCGGTACACGAAGGCCGTTTGGATGGTCTGGATGACGAAGGTCATGCTGCCGTTGGTGCCGCCGGTGATGATGTACGGCAGTTCGAACGCGGAGAGGCTGCCGGCGATAGCCAGGATGAAGGACAGGCTGATGATGCGCTGGATGCCCGGGGCGATGATGTAGCGGAACTGCTGCCACTTGTTCGCGCCGTCCAGGTCGGCCGCCTCGTAGAGTTCGCCGGGGATCGACTGGATCGCGCCGAGGAAGAGCACGAAGTTGAGGCCGATGTAGCGCCAGATGGCGACGCCGGCGAGGGAGTAGTTGACCACATCCGGGTTGCCGAGCCACTGGGTGGAGAGCTCGCCGAGGCCGACGAAGCCGAGCACGGCGTCGAGGGTGCCGCCCGGGCGGAAGAAGAACAGGAAGATGAACGCGATGGCGACGGCGTTGATCAGGTAGGGAAAGAACAGGATGCCCTTGAACAGGTTGCGGAACCGGGTCTTGAAGCTGAGGATCGTGGCGAAGTAAAGCGCCAGGGCCATCTGCAGGAACGACGCCCCGAAGTAGTACAGGCTGACCACGAAGACCTGCCAGTACTTGGGATCGGTGAAGATCTTGACGAAGTTGTTCAGCCCGACGACGTCTTTGGTCTTGTCCAGGCCGTCCCAGGAGGTGAAGCTGTACCAGATCATGTTGCCCACCGGGATATAGGTGAACGTGATCAGCAGGGCCAGCGGGATGGCCAGGAACAGCCACGGCATGACGATGGAGTCTTTGCGTTTGCCGGTTGCGCTGATGGTGGTGCGGATGAAGCGGTTCGAGAACCGGCTGAACAGGTCCGGCGCTTTCGCTGGGGCCAGTTGTTGAGACACCGAGCGTCCTTTCTTTTGCCTGGGGCAGTGTCGGTCTGGGCAGAGCGCGGCCGGCCGTTGAATGCCCGGCCGGCCGGCTGTTACTGCGGACTTCCCCTGGTGGTGCGGGTGGGGACGGGGGCTAGCCCTCGACGGATGCCTTGGCCTTGGCCCAGGCAGCGTTCAGGTCGGCGAAGAGCGACGCCTTGTCGCCGTCGGCGGCACCGCGGGCGGTGTCGACGATCCTCTGGCGGTAGAGCGGGCCGGTCAGGTCGATCTCGGACTCGCTGGTGATGTCGTTCTCCAGGGTGGCCTGGTCGGCCGGCACCGGCGTGAGCTCGAGGAATTCGACCCCGCTGGCGGTGAAGTCGGCGAGGGCGTCAGGGGCGGGGCCGTCGACGACGGGGGAGAGCCCGCCCTGGTCTGTGGCGTAGCCGGACTCCTGGGCGAACCAGTCGATCCAGGCGCGGGCCGTGGCCTTGTTCTTCGAGTTGATGCTGATGGCGTTCTGGTAGTCGCCACCGATCGTGGAGTACGACTGTCCGTCGACGGCACTGGGGAAGGCCATGTAGCCGATGTCCTCGGCCGATCCGCCGGCGGTCACCGCGGCATCCTGCATCTGGGTGATGGCCCAGGAGCCCAGGACCATGGAGCCGATCTCGCCGCTGCCGAGCCCGCCCTTGGACGATTCCCAGTCCGTTGTGGTGGGGTCTTCTTCACTCAGGCCCTGCGCGACGATGTCGTAGAGCAGCCCGTCGGCGATCTCGTGGTACTCGCCGGTCGCCCACGGGGCGTCGGACTCGACGAGGGTGATGGACGCGTCCTTGTCGCCGGTCGCGGCCCGGTTGCCGTCCCACTGGCTCAGCGGCCAGCCGTCGCCGTAGTTCGTGTAGTACGGCACCGCGTCGGTGTTGTCCTTGATGAGCTGGAGGTCGGCGAGGAATTCATCGGGGGTGGTCGGCATCTCGGTGACGCCGGCGTCGGCCCAGACATTCTTGTTGTAGACGATGCCCTGAGCATTTCCGGTGATGGCGACGCCGTAGGCGAGGTCGTCGTAGGCCTTCTCGGCGACGAAACGGTAGGTCTCGCTCATCTCCTCCAGGGAACCCAGCGGCTCGAAGAACTGTGCCAGCTGTACCTTGGTGACGGTGCTGGGAATGAGGAGCACGTCACCGTAGCTGCCCGAGGACAACCGCGTGGAGATGTCGGTTTCGTAGTCCTTGATGGCCTCGAACTTGACGGAGGTGCCGGGGTAGGCCTTTTCGAACTGGGCGGCGTAGTCCTTGAACACGGTGTCGACGATGTCGGTGCGCTGGGTGATCACGGTGATCTCCCCGGTGATCTCGCCCTCGTCTGCCGGGGCCGACCCGGAGCATCCTGCTAGTAGTGCGGTGGCCGCCAGAGCGGCTACCCCCATGATGAGCTTCTTTGCCATCGGTTTTCTCCTAATCGGTATCACCATTGACCCGTTGAGACACGACCGCGACTTCCCGCCCGTGGATCTCTGGTGTTGCTGTTGGGCCTCATGCTAGGCCCGGTTTTGGCGGGCCGTCAAACAAAAATGTCAGCGCTGTCCGAAGTTGTCCTATTCGCACTTGGGTGCCGTTGATCGTTGAAATAGCGGGGAACTCACGGGTTCATCGATCAAAAAACTCTTGCCAATGTCTGCAAAATGTCTTACGTTGACATGGCGATGATCTGGCCGGTTTTGGACTGCTCGCGGATCGAAGGGGATCTCATGACAACACAATCGCGCGCGACACTGGCCGACGTGGCGATGCTCGCGGGAGTGAGCTCCAAGACGGTGTCGCGGGTCTTCGCCGGTGCCGGCAACGTCTCGTCGGACACGCGGGAGCGGGTTCTCAAGGCCGCCAAGCGGTTGCGCTTCCGGCCCAACAACCTGGCCCGCAACCTGCGCCGCGGGGGAGTCACCAACACCGTCGCGTTCGTGATCGGCGACCTGAAGAACCCGTTCTACTTCCACGTCGCGGCCGGTATCGAACGCGAACTGGCGCTCCGCGGTCTCACCATGGTGCTCGCCACGACGGATGACTCACCGGACAGCGAGGAACGCGTCGTGGACGCCCTGATCTCGCAACGGGTGCGGGCGCTGCTGCTGATCCCCATCGCCGACGACCAGTCCTACCTCGAGGGCGAACGCCAGCTGGGCACCCCGGTGGTGAGCGTCGACCGACCGGCCCGCAACCTCGTCGCCGACTCCGTGGTGCTGCAGAACCGCCAAGGTATGGCGGACGCGGTGCGCTCACTCACGGCCATCGGCCACCGTAGGATCGGTTTCATCTCCAACCCGTCCGCGATGTACACCCAGCGGGAACGCCTGGCCGGGTACCGCGAGGCGCTGCGCGAGGTGGGCGTCACCGAGACCGCGCAGTGGGAACGCCTCGACGATGACCCCGATATCTCGCCGGAGCTCGCCGTGCAGAGCCTGCTCGACCTGCCGGACCCGCCGACGGCGATCGTGGCCGGCAACAACCGCGGCAGCGCGGGCGCCGTGCGGGTGCTGCGCAATCTCGAGCCGCCGGTGGCGTTCATCGGCTTCGACGATTTCGAGTTGGCGGACGCCCTGGACATCTCCGTCGTGGCCTACGACCCGATGGAACTCGGCCGCACCGCCGCCCGGCTGGCGCTCGAGCACCTGGCGGACCCCGACTCGTTCACCAAGCAGGTCGAGATCCCCACCCGGCTGATCCACCGCGGCTCCGGCGAGATCCCGCCGCCGCGCTGAGCCGGCCGGCGGGCCAGTTGGCACCGGCGGGCGGCTACCCGGCCAGCTGGCGGGCCAGCCAGGCGGCCTGGCGCACGAAGTGGTGGCCCTGGCCGCCCTCGTGCTCGTTGAACGGGTACACCTCGATGTCGGCATCCGCTGCCCAGTGGTTGTGCGCGGCGAAAACCGTGGACGGCGGGCAGACGGGGTCGAGCAACCCCACCGAGAACAGCGCGGGAGCGGTGGCCCGCTTGGCGAAGTTGACCCCGTCGAAGTACGAGAGCGTCGCGAAGGTCTGCTCGACCTCGTCCCGGTGCACCGCGAGGTAGCGCACGACCTCCTGGTACGGGTCGTTGCCGGTCATTCCGACGGCGCGCTCGAAGTGGCAGAGGAAGGGCACCTCCGGCATAGCCGCAACCAGGCCGGTGGAGAGGGCCGCGGCCGCGATGGCGATGCCACCGCCCTGGCTGCCGCCGCACACCGACACCCGGTCCGGGTCGACCCTGTCGAGCGTGCGCACGGCGTCGATCGCGCGCACGGCATCGGTGAACACCCGCCGGTAGTAGTAGTCGTCGGGTGACTGGATGCCGCGGGTCATGAAGCCGGACCCGGCCGGTCCGCTGCCGTGCGGGTCGGCGGTGTCGCCACCGGAGCCCCAGCCGCTGCCCTGCCCGCGGGTGTCCATGAACAGGTAGGCGTAGCCGCTGGCCACCCAGCCGAGGTGCTCGTGCGGGAAGCCCCGGCCGCCGCCGTAACCGTTGTACTCGACCACCGCGGGCAACCGGGCCGGCAGCAACCCGGCCCTGTCGACGGGGAGCATGAACCACGCCTTGACGGGGTCACCGGCGAAGCCGTTGAAGGTGACGTCGTAGACCTCCACTTCGCTCAGCGGCGAGTCGACCCTGGTGAGCCGGGGCTCGGCCGGATGCAGCCGGGACTCGGCCAGGGTGCGCTGCCAGAACGCGTCGAAGTCGGCCGGTTCGGAGACCGCGGGGCGGTACTGCGTGAGCTCGGGCAGGGGCATGTCTAAGCGGGGCACTGGTTGCCTTTCTGGAGGGGCGAATGCGGGTGGCTGGGTTCTGTCAGGAGTTCTGGTGCAGGACGATGGCCGAGTACCGGCCGCCGAGCGCCATCAGTTCGTCGTGGCTGCCGAGTTCGACGATGCGGCCGGCCTCGATGTAGACGATCCGGTCGGCCTCACGGATGGTGGACAGCCGGTGCGCCGCGATGATCGTCGTGCGATCGCGGAAAAGGGTGCTGAGGGCATCCTTGACCTTCTCCTCGGACACGGAGTCGAGGGCGCTGGTGGGTTCGTCGAGCACGAGGATGCGCGGGTCACGTACCAGGGCCCTGGCGATAGCGAGGCGCTGGCGCTGGCCGCCGGAGAGCCGGGCGCCCCGGTCGCCGACCACGGAGTCCAGGCCGGCGCCCTGGCCGGCGAGGATGTCCAGCGCGTTGGCGCCGGCCAGGGCGGCCAGCACGGCTTCGTCGCTGACGCCGGTCAGTCCGTAGGCGACGTTGTCGCGGATGGTGCCCTCGAACAGCACCGATTCCTGCGGCACGACGGAGACGAAGAACCGGGCGCTGCGCAGGTCGAGGGTGGCGGCGTCGACGCCGTCCAGCAGCAGCCGCCCGGTGCTGGGCCGCACGAAGCCGAGGACCAGGTTGAGCAGGGTCGACTTGCCCGACCCGGACGGGCCGACCAGCGCGATGGTCTCGCCGGCCCGGATCGACAGGGAGATGTCCCGCAGGGCGGGCCGGTCATCCTCGTAGCTGAAGCCCACGCCCTCAAGGTCGATCCGGCCGGCAACCGCGGTCACGAGCTGCTTGCCCTCGTTCACCTCCACGTCGGGCTCCTCCATCACCTCGGCGATCGACCGAATGGAGTCGATGCCGCGGGTGAAGATCGGCGTCACATTGAGCAGGGCCACGATGCCGCCGGTGAGCACCGTGAAGTAGGTGCTGAGCAGCACAACCTCGCCCGGGCTGATGGCGATGACCCGGGTGATCGATGCCGCGGATGCGCCGATCAGGCAGATCACGCCGAGCGCCTGGTACGACAACCAGGAGAGCGCCCCGAACCGGCCGTTGAGGGTGTCCAGTGCCTGCCCGGCCGCGCGCACGTTCTCGGCCTGGCCGGCGACACGACGGGTGGCGACGCGTTCGAGGCCGTGCCCGCGGGTGATGGGGATCAGCGCCGCCATCTCGCCCACACCGGCCGAGAATCGTTCCACCTCGTGCCGGAAGTTCTCGTTGCGGTCGGCGGCCCGCGATCGGATGTAGCCGATGAGCAGCACGGCCAGGGGCACGGTGACGGCGAAGACTCCGACGAAGGCGGGCACGGTGAGGGCGGTCAGCACCACCGCGCCGGTAAGGGTGAACAGGGCGGAGAGGAAGGTGGGCAGGGCCTGCTGCATCATCATCTCGATGCTCTCGACATCCCGCACCACCTTGGTGTGCACGATCGAGGCGCTCTGCCGGTTGTGGAAGCCGATCGACAGCCGTTGGAGGCGCTCGGCCAGGGCGTTGCGCACATCCACGGCCATCGACCGGATCGCCCGGCTGGACAGCCGCACGAAGATCATGTGGAACGGGTAATTCAGGCTCAGCAGTGCCAGGGCGCAGGCCGCCCAGAACCACAGCTGCGGCAGGGGACCGCGGTCCACGACGATGTCGATGACCGCCGCGGTGATCGGCGGCAGCAGCCAGGCCGGGCTGTCCTTGATGAGAAATGCCACGGTGGCCAGGGAGAGTCGGCCGCGGTGGGGGATCAACAGGCGCAGCAGCGAGCGGACCGGGGAGGAGGCGACGAAGGACCGTTCGATCGATCGCAGTGCGGAATTGTCACCCATGGAAGACCTTTTGGAGCTCATCCGCGGCGCTTGATGGCGCGGCGGCAACCTCGACACTGGTCGAGGGGCTGGAGGTGCGTCCTCAGCCGGGAGCTGTCGGAGCCCACGGCTGTCGCGGGGTGAGGTCGCCGGCACCAACGCTGGTGCCAGGACCGACTATACCGGCGTTGAGAGCGCGGCCACACGACCGGATTGCGGCACGCCGGGTCAGATGACGCCCAGGGCGGTGAGGGCGTCGCGGATGGACGGGGCCACGTGTACCGCGTACGCGGGGGTCAGGTGCACGGTGTCGTACTTGGTCGGGAGGGTTCCGGCGAAAGCGGGGCAGATGCCCGCCGAGCAGCTGAAAGACAGCGAACTGACAAAGTGGTCACCGGTCGCAGACGGGGCCGACAGCGCTGCGGCGAACTGCTGCCAGACCGATCCGACCCCGACGTTGCAGTCCTGGGGACTGGATACCGCCGAGTAGCACCGGCCGAGCTCTGCCCCGAGCGGTGGGGGCGCGAGGTGGACGATCTTCCCGGCGGCGTTGTAGCCGGCCGTTTCGGCGAGGGTCGATGCGACCAGGCTCTCGACCGACAGCGGTGACCGGTTGGCGTCTTGCCCCTCGGCGAAGGCGTTGGCCACCACCACCAGCTGCGGGGCGTCCGCGACGATCCGTTCGCTGATGTCGAGTTTGCGTTGCGGGCAGGCGTCCATCACCCCGGCACCCTCGTTGGCGACCAGCACCTCGGTGAACCGGCAGCCGTAGAGCCCGATGGTGGTGATCTTCCACTGTCCGTCGCTGGCTTCGGCGATGGCCTTGAACGCGGGGGCGTAGGAGAGTGCTTCGGAGTCGCCGACGAGGTACATGTGGTTGGGGGCGCTGTCGGCACCCCAGGTGCAGCGGCCGAAGTCGGGGGTGTCGCCGATGTCGAAGCAGTCGCGTGCGGGGTTGTCGTTCGAGGTCCGTGCCATGGCGTCGTCGAGGGAGGGGGACAGGTTGCCCGGCCAGGCGGTCGCGGCCACGGCGGCGGCCAGCTCGGCCTGCAACGCCACGTCGGGGTTCACGGCGGAGTCGGCGCCTGCGACCGAGGGCGCCTCGGTCGTCGCCCGCCCGCCGGCGGGCTGGAATGACACAGCGACGACGATCACGATGACGAGGACGCCCATCGACGACAGGATGAACTGGCTGCCGAAGGCCTCTCGCCAGCTGTGCCAGGCGTCGCGGCGCTCACCGGCCGGGCGGCGGCTGCGAAGCCAGGGGGAGTGGTGGAACGGCTGTTCAACAAGGTAGTACGACGTAACCGAGACGGCGAGGATCGTGCCGAGGATGATCAGGGTCGTCTGCATACTCTGGGCGGGAAGCAGCATGCTGAGGAAGACGAAGATCGGGAAGTGCCAGAGGTACAGCGAGTAGGAGATGTTGCCGAGGTACACGCTGACCGGGTTGGTGAGCGGGAGCAGGGTGCGCTGCGGGCCGCCGATACCGGCTGCGAGCACGAGCGCCGTCGCCAGCACGGGGAGGGCGGCACCCGGGCCGGGGAAGGCGATGTCCCCCGTGACCACGATGAACGATGCGACGATGCCGGCCAGGCCGGCCCAGCCGAGTACGACTCGCCAGGCGACGGGCATCCGTGCGGCGAGCGGTGCGGCGACGGCCAGGATCGCGCCGATGCCGAGCTCCCAAGCCCTGGAGAACGTCGAGAAGTACGCGACTGTCGGATTCGTTGCGCTGTCCCAGACGGCGTAGGCGAAGGATGCCGCGACGACGACGGCCGCGAGGATGCCGACGGCGCGCCGGCCGCGACCTGGCGTGCGGGATCCCCGGGCAAATACGAGCAGCATCAAAACCATCAGCCACGGCCAGACGAGGTAGAACTGTTCCTCCACCGAGAGCGACCAGTAGTGCTGCACCGCCGAGGCCGGTGCGAGGGCACTGAAGTAGTCGGTGCCGAGGGCGGTGAACCGCCAGTTGGCGACGAAGAGGAACGACGCGCCGGCGTCCCACAGGGTGGACATCGCCCGGGTCTGGTTGAACAGGACGGAGCCGATCGCGCCGGTGGCGACGAGCACCACGGCCGCGGACGGGAGGAGGCGGCGGAGCCGACTGCCGTAGAAGGACCGGAGCGAGATACGCCCGGTGCGCTCATGTTCGCGCAGCAGGATGCCCGTGATGAGAAAACCCGAGATGACGAAGAAGATGTCGACGCCGACAAAACCGCCGGCGGGCCAGTGGAGCACGTGGTCGAAGATGACGGCGATGACCGCGAGGGCGCGGAGCCCCTGGATGTCCCGCCGGCGGGTGGACGGCGGCGCGGCCGGGTGCCTGGCCAGCGGCCGGGCCGGTGGCCTCGGGCGGGGTTGCGGGGCCTCGGCCGGCGCTGTCGTACGGATCGTGACGGTGCGGGTGGCATTGGGGCGGGAGGCGCCCGGGCGGGACGGCGTCTGTCGGGACGGCGTTCGTTGGGACGGCGGGGTCGCTGATGCGTCGGGCGATGTTGCCCCGATCCCAGTGTGCACGCGTCCCCCAGCTATTGAAACGTTGCCGAGCCTATCCCGACGGCGCTCGTTCTAGACGGCAGGGTCCTGCAGGTCCTGCGGCGCGGCGCGTGGGGTGAGTTCGGCGCGGAGCGGCCAATCCTGGCCGTCCAGGATGATCTGGGCGCACCGGCCGGTGTCGGCGTTCACCACGATGGGAGCCATCAGGTTCACGGTCGTGCCGGTCTCGCCCGGGTTGGTCACCACCAGGACCATCGCCTGCTCTGGCGCGGCGAGGTCGAGGGCCCTGGCGTGCTCGTCGGAGATCACGGGCGCGTAGTCCGGCAGGTACACCGACGCGTCGAGCACGAACAGCCGGGTGTGCTCGTCGATGGCTGACTGCAGGGCGAACAGTCCGGCGGCGCCGGTGATCTCGCGCAGCTGGAAGTCGGTCAGCGGGGCCAGTCCGGGCGGCGGGGAGAGGAAGCTCAGGGTGGCGGTCATGAAAGGAAGTCCATCAGGGTCGGTTGAATCACGCGGGCGGTGACGGCGAGGGCGGACTGGTAGGCGACCTCCTGCAGCTTGAGGTCGAGGATCACCGTCGCCAGGTCGGCATCCTCGAGCTGTACCCGCTGTGCCTCGAGGGTGCCCTTCTGGGTGGCCAGTGCGGCGGTGGCGCTTTCGATGCGGGTCTGCCGGGCGCCGACGTCGGAGTTGGCGGCGATAACCCTGTTCAGGGCGGTGTCGATGGCGCCCAGATGGCTCGACACCGTCGCCGGCGAGTTGCGCAAGGCATCCGAGACCGTCGCGAGCAGGGCGAAGATCGAGTCGGGGCCACTGCCGAAGACGGCGGCGCCGTCGGCATCCACCCGCACCGTGCTATCGGCGCCTACGCGCCGGTCGACCCCGGGGGTGGATCCGCCGCTGTGCACGCCAGCGTCGGTGAACGCCACGCCGGTGTCGGAATTGCCGGCGAAGACGGTGCGGCCGAGGTGCGTCGCGTTGGCCTGGCTGAGCAGGTCCTGTTTGAGGCCGTCAATCTGCAGGGCGATGGCTTCCCTGGCAGCCGGCGACATGGTGCCGGCGTTCGCGCCCTGAACGGTGAGGTCGCGCACCCGGTTCAGGATGGTGGTGCTCGCGCCGAGCGCGGTGTCCAGCGCGGTCAGCCAGCCGTTGCCGTTGTCGGCGTTGCGGGTGTACTGGGCGGTGGCACGCTGCTCGGCACGCACCGCGAGGGCGTTGGCGGCGCGGGCGGGGTCGTCGGAGGCCCGGCTGATGGTCTTCAGCGAAGAGGACTGCTCCTGCAGCTGGGCCAGGCGCTGGGCGCTGGCCTGCAGATTGGCCTGGGCAGCGCGCATCTGGGTCTGGCTGGTCACGCGGGGGATCATCGGCTACCTTCCCACCAGTCCGGTGCGGTTGATCAGGGTGTCGAGCATCTCGTCCACGGCCGTCATCACCCGGGCGGCGCCCTGGTAGGCGTGTTGGAAGGTCAGCAGGTTGACGTTCTCCTCGTCGATGTCGACCGAGGAGTTGGACAGCTGCAGGGTGACCGCGGCGGTGGCCGACAGGTTCGCCGACGATGCCTGGGCGAGTTCGATGCCGGTGGCGACGCCGAGCCTGGTGACGAATTCGGACCAGACCGAGTTGGGGGAGGAGACCGGGAGCCCATCCTTGTCCACCGCGTGCGTGGTACCGAGCTGGGCGATCTTGTCGGCGTTGGCGCCGTTGGCTGCCCCGGCACCGACGGCGCCAGCGGCGATCTCGTCGGCATTCGTGGGTACCACTCTCAGCGATGCGGCGGCATTGCCGTTGACGTACTCGAAGAACTTCCCGCCGGGTTCTCCGGTGCTGGTGACCCCGTCCAGGTGGATACCGTTGACGGTGTCGGCCAGATGCACTGCGAATCCGTTGTACGACGCCGCGGCCTGGGCAAGCGCGCCGCCGGTACCGGCCGAATCCGCGGGTCCCAGTAGAGAGAGTGCGCCAGCAAGTTCGCCGCCATCGATCCCGACGGTTTCGGGGCGGTGGGTCCAGACCACGCGCACCGCGTTGGTGGCATCGGATGCAGTGGGCATGGTCGTGGGACCGACGACCGCCAGGGTCTGCACGTCGGTACCGGATACCAGGGGGTTTCCGCCGATCAGGACGTCTACGGTGCCGTTGGCCTGGGGGCGCACGCTGGCCCCGGTGATGGCGGAGATCGTGGCGGTGAGCGCGTCACGCTTGTCGATGAGTTCGTTGGCCGACCCGCCGGAGGCGAGGGTCTGGCGGATGATGCCGTTGAGCTCGCCCACCTGCGCCGCGGCCCCGTTGACCTCGGTGACCAGCGCATCGGCGCTGCCGCGTACAACGGCCCATTCGTCGGTCACGGCGCGGTATCCGGCGGTGATCTGGCTGGTGAGCTGGCCGGCCTCGCCGAGCAGCAGCCCGGCGGATGCGGCGGGGTCGGCCCCGTTGGCCAGATCCTGCCAGGCCGCCCAGAATTCCTGCAGCTGGTGGGAAAGCCCGTTGACGCCGGGTTCCTTGAGCGAGTTCTCGACCGAGCCGAGGGCATTGGCGCGCACGGCGGTGTAGCCGGCGGTCGCGGCGGTCGCCCGAACCTTGGCATCCAGGGTGGCACTGCCCAGGCGCGCGATGCCGTCGACGGATACTCCCGTGCCGGGGGTCGCGCCCCAGGCGACGAGGCCGGCCCGCGCTGCAGCGTTGGTGGCGGAGGTCGTCACCCGCTGGCGGGTGTAGCCCTCGGTGTTGACGTTGGCGATGTTCTGCCCCACCACGTCGAGCCCGGCGCGAGCCGCGACGAGTCCGGAGTATGCGGTGTTCAACCCGCCGAATGTGCTCATAGGGTCCTCAGTGGTGGAGTCATCGCGGAAGTCTCACAGGCTCTGGTCGAAGAGTCGGGCACCGGCGCTCTGAGCCCCGGAGGCACCGCGGGAATCGTAGGTGGTGGCCTGCGCGTCGACGCCGGCCAGGGATTCCTGGGTGTAACGCGCGGCCGAACGCAGGAACTGCTCGTTCACGTCCCGCAGGCTGCGGATCTGCGCGATCAGCTCGGTCATGGCCGTCAAATGCGCGGTGAGGATGTCGCCCCACGGGCCGGCGGGCGCCTGCTGGACCAGTTCGCTCAGCGTGGCGTCCGGTGAGGTGCCCCACTCCTGGGCGACCGCGGCCACCTCGACCGATCGGCCCAGGCCGGCCTCGCGCACCAGCTCGAGTACCTGCTCCACCTCGCGGGTGGCGTGCTGAATCCAGCGCGTGCGGCCGGCGCTGAGCAACAGCTGTTCCTCGTCGAGCTTGAAAACGAGCAGTTCGAGCAGTTCACGTTCGCGCCACAGCAGGGCGGACAGTTCATTGGCACCCATGTCGTCACTGCCCTCCCGCTGTTGAAAACCCGATGGTCCATCGTACGAGCCCATGCTCGTTCGGGGGTACTATCGGCCGGTTCTCCCGGTTGGTTAGCGGCATTCTGGTCACACCGCGCACGCAGGACCCGATTTCCGGTGGCCGAGTCCTCTAAAGAGAGGACACCGTAAGCCCCGTTCTGGGGGCACGCCTACGCCAGAATCAACAAGCGCGGTTGTTACCGTAATAGCTAGGCGAAAACACACCGAAACGGGACCCGAACCCCTGTTCCGGCGGGCTGTTTACGCTCTTGATACGACGTCACCCCCCACGCGTGCTTACCCGGCAGTGAAACGCAGAACCAGTCTTGCGCTCACCGTCAGCGAGAACAACGCCGGCACCAACCAGGAGGGCAACCGTTGAACCGTTCGGAACGTAACCGGCTTGTCGTCGACAACCTGCCCCTCGTCGGCTATCTCGTCTCCGAAGTCTGGGCCAAGGCTCGCCACCTCTCCCGCGACGACCTGGCCTCGGCCGGCTCTCTGGCCCTGATCACCTCCGCGGACGCGTTCGACCCGGACCTGGGCGTGCCGTTCGGCGCCTTCGCCCGCCGCCGCATCATCGGCGCCTTCGCCGACGAGATGCGCTCCAACGACTGGGCCACCCGGATGGCCCGCCGCCGCATCAAGGACACCCGCCAGGTGCAGGAGACCCTCGCCTCCGCGCTCGGCCGCAGCGCCACCGTCGACGAGATCGCCTCCGCGCTCGGCGTGGACCGCGAGACCGCTCTGGCCGGCCTGGCCGACTCCGAGCGCACGCTGAGCACCCTCGACGACAGCACCGCCGAGTTTCTCGTCGCCGACACCGTGCTCCCCGAGGAGTCCCTGCTGTCTGCCGAGCGACTCGCCTACCTGCGAGCGGGCGTGTCTGCGCTGCCCGAGCGGATGCGGCTGATCATCGAGCAGGTCTACTTCGAGGACCGCTCGGTCAAGGAGATCGCAGCTAGCCTCGGCATCACCCACTCCGCCGTGTCCCAGCAACGCTCGGAGGCCATCCGGTTGTTGCGTGACGGCCTGGGCACCCACTACGCGGACGACGCGGAGGCCGACTTCGTACCGGAGTCCACCGTGGCGCCGGCTCGCCGCAGCGCCTACCTATCGCGGATGGCCGACCAGGCGATGCTCGGCATGGCCCACCTGGCGCACGACAGGATGCCGGCCGCAGTTCCCGTCCTCTCCGCGGCCCCCGCCGCTCCCATGGCTTACACGGTCGACGGGTTGGCCGGCGTCACCGATATCGCCCACGCGGAGGCGGTCACGCTCGACAGCCGCGAACTTTTCTCCAGCAACGGCTAACGCGCCGCGGGGTGGGGCCGATAGGTCTCAGTGTCAGCCCATGGATGGGCCGGCGCACACCACCCAATCACGGAGGAACACATCATGGGTATGCAGATCAACACCAACCTCGCGGCGAACAACACCTACCGCAACCTGGCTTCGACCCAGACCGACATGGCCAAGTCGCTCGAACGCCTCTCCAGCGGCCTCCGCATCAACCGCGCAGGCGATGACGCGGCCGGTCTGGCCATCTCCGAGGGACTGAAGTCGCAGGTCGGTGGCCTCACGGTCGCCAGCCGCAACGCCCAGGACGCCGTCTCGGTCATCCAGACCGCTGAAGGTTCTTTGAGCGAGGTGCAGACCATTCTGCAGCGCGTTCGTGACCTCGCCGTTCAGGCCGGTAACGGCTCGAACAACGCCAAGTCCCGCGACGCCATCGCCACCGAGGTCACGGCGCTGGGCCTGGAGCTGACCCGCATCAGCGAGTCGACCAACTTCAACGGCACCAAGCTGCTCAACACGGCGGCTGCGACCACCGACCTGACGTTCCAGATCGGCGCCGGTGGCACCGCCGCAGCCGACCAGATCGACGTCAAGCTCACCGACGTTTCCGCCATCGGAACCGCCGTCTCCGGACTCGCGACAGCCGGCTTCGCCGACTCCGCAGCGGCACTCGCGACGATCAACACGATCGACGGCCACATCACCGCTGTGTCCACCTCGCGCGCCTCGCTCGGTGCCGACCAGAACCGGTTCGAGAGCGTCATCCGCAACCTCGCCGTCTCCAAGGAGAACCTCACCGCAGCCGGTTCGCGTATCCGCGACACCGACATGGCCGAGGAAATGGTCAAGTACACCCGCTCCAGCATCCTGTCGCAGGCCGGTACCGCCATGCTCGCGCAGGCGAACCAGTCCAACCAGGGCGTTCTCTCGCTGCTGCGCTAAATCACGGACTGACCGACCGACCGGCCCAAAAGCCGCAGAGTCGACTGACCGGGAATCGGCCGGTGGCACGCACGATCTGACCTGGACCTCAGACCGAGCGGGCCGCCGGCCACTCGCACACCCGCAGACAACGGAACGGACACGGCGCCATGGGACTCTCCATCGATGGCCTGATCAGCGGCCAGGACACCACGACCCTGATCAACAACCTCATCGCGGTCGAGGCGATCCCGCAGACCCTGCTCAAGGGCAAGGTCTCCGCCGCCCAGAACTACACCACCGCCGTGCAGGGCCTGAACACCCAGGTCGCCGCTCTCAACGACGCCGCCACCAAGGCCGCCAAACCCGCCAGCTACGACCTCTACACCGCCACCAGCAGTTCCAGCCAGGTCACCGCGACCACGAGCACCGGCGCCGCCGCCGGCGTGCTCGACATCACCGTCGGCCGGCTCGCGCAGAACCAGGTCACCGTCACCGGGCCGCTCACCGCCTGGCCCGACGCCACCCTCACCCTCACCGACGCGGCCGGAAAAGCCACCGTGCTCACCCCGGCCTCCACATCGCTCGACGACGTCGTGACCGCCGTCAACGCGGCCGGGCTCGGCATCACCGCCACCAAGGTCGCCGTGGGCGCCGACGGCTTCCGCGTGCAGTTCAGCAGTGCCGCCCCCGGCGCCGCCGCGTCTTTCACTCTCACCGGCGGCACGGTCCCGACCACCCAGGTCAAGGCCGCCCAGGATGCCCAGGTCACGCTGTGGGCAGGCACCACGGCCGAACAGACGATCACCTCGGGCAGCAACACCTTCACCAACCTGCTGCCCGGCCTGGATGTGACCGTCCAAGCGGTCTCCACCACACCGGTCACGCTCACCGTGACACGGGACGACGCCGCCATCACCAAGATCGCCGGCGGCCTCGTCAGCGGCCTCAACGACATCTTCGCCGTCATCACCAACCGGTCGGCCGTGTCGACCACGACCGACTCCACAGGTAAGAGCGTCACCACCGCCGGGCTCTTCGCCGGCGACGGCACCATCCGCACGGTCAACCAGAACCTGCTCACCGCCGCGTCGATGCCCGTGGACGGGCGCTCCCCGTCGGAGATCGGCATCAGCATCACCAAGAGCGGCACCCTGGAATTCGACGCCGAGAAGTTCGCCGCTGCCCTGGCCAAGGACCCGGCCGGCGTGATGAAAACCGTGCAGGAGATCTCCGGCCGGGTCGCGTCGGCCGCGGCGACGGCATCGGACAAATACGACGGCACCCTCACCACCACCATCACCAGCCAGCAGTCCCAGGTGCGCACGATGGGCCTGGAGATCAGCGACTGGGACCTGAGGCTCACGGCCAAACGCACCTCGCTCGAACGGGTCTACACGGCCATGGAATCCAGGCTGGGTGAGCTGAAAACGCAGTCCTCCTGGCTCACCTCGCAGATCAATTCACTACCCGATACCTACACAGGGAGCTCCAGCTGATGACCACCGCACTGTTCCCACCCCACCAGCTTTCGATGCCACAGCAGTCAGCCCAGCCTTCGGCGGCCCAGCTGGCCGCCGCACAGGCCAAACGCGCCCAGCTCAACCGTGAGGCCGTGCTGTCGGCCACGCCGGTGCGCCTGCTCACCATGCTCTACGACAGGCTGATGCTCGACCTGGACCGCGCCGAGGCCGCCCAGGACGGCGAGAACTGGCCGATCGCCTCCGAGAACCTGCTGCACGCCCAGGCCATCGTCGACGAACTCACCACCTCGCTCAACGTCACCGCGTGGGACGGAGCCGACGGGCTGCTCGCCATCTACACCTACGTCTCGAACGCGCTGATCGGTGCGAACATCCACCGTGACGTTGCCCGCACCCGGGAGAGCATCGTTCTGCTCGAGCCGCTGCGTCAGGCCTGGCACGAAGCGGCCGCTGCGTTGCCGGCGACGCCGACCGCGGCGAGCGGAGAGGGCTACCGTGGAGTCGCCTGAGGTCCACTCCAGCAGCGCCCGGCCCCACAGCACCCGTTCGGGCCTCGCCGCGCCGGGGGAGCCGCGCACCAGCAACGCCGAATGGCTGCAGGTGCTCGACGAGCTGGAGACCAGCCTGGGCAGCGGTGCCCGGGACGCCGTGCTCTCCGCCCAGGGCGGCCAACTCGTGACCGGGGTGCAGTGGCGTGCCCCCGAACACATCGGCCAGCTCCCGCGCGAACTCGAGGAACGGGCGCGGGTGCTGCTCACCGGCCAGCTCGAACTGATCCGCGAGATCGAGGATGCACGCCGCTCCGCCGGCGCCCACCTGGCCGCCGTGCGCACCATCCTCTCCACCCACCTCTCCGACCAGCCGGTCTATCTGGATATCGCGGGCTGACCCGGCAGAATTTCTGACAGATTCCCTGACAAATATCCCGAAACGTCCTAACGAACGCTCGTCGACGGCCGATAGCTACGGATGAGCACGGATTGCTCATCACAGGCCACGGATCGGCCGTCCGGCACATTGACGACGAATCGGGCCCCTGCGTGATTGAATCCGTGACCACCGCGGCGCTGACCAGCGCCCTGGACGGACTGGCCCTGCGCCAGCGCACCATCGCGAACAACATCGCGAACGTGAACACCCCCGGCTACCAGGCCCAGCGGGTCTCGTTCGAGGACGCCCTCGCCCAGTCGGTGCGGGACGGCGACGGCCACACCGCGGCCAGCACCGCACGCTCGCTGGAGCCGACCAGACTCGACGGCAACAACGTGAACCTCGACACCGAAACGGTCTCGAACATCGACACCGTGCTGCGCTACCAGTTCGCCGCCCAGGCCGTGGCGGGCGCCGACTCGAGCATGCGCGCAGCGCTCCGGACCAGCTGATGGGCCTCGACGCTCTCGGCATCGCCGGCACCGGTCTCACCCTGCACCGCAAGTGGCTCGACGCTGTCGCCGACAACATCGCCAACGCCAACACCGCGACCGCCACCTCCGGGGATGCCTTCCAGGCCCGGTACATCGTCGCCCAGGAGGGTGAGGGCGTCTCGGGTGCCTACGTGGCCGGCGCCGCGCTGGGCGACGCCGAGGGCCTGCTCGTCTACGAACCCGACAACCCCATCGCGGATGCCGACGGCTACGTGCGCCGCCCCGACATCGACATGGCCGAACAGATGGGCGAGCTGATCATGGCCCAGCGCGGCTACCAGGCCAACGCCGCGGTCATCGACCGGGCCAAGACCTCCTATGAAGCCGCCCTGCAGATCGGACGCAACTGATGACCATCCCCGCCATCGGCTCCGTGCCCGCCGTCAGCGCCACGTCGTACCTGCCCGCCAGCACGGCCACGGGCGCCACCGAATCCTCTGACACCGGCTTCGCCAGCGCCCTGACCGGCGCGGTGAACAACCTCCAGCAGCTGCAGTCCACCTCCAACAGCTACGCCATCCAGGCCGTCACGGGCGACCTGGACGACATCCACACCGCCACCATCGCGTCTTCACGCGCCGCGGTCACCCTTGAGCTCGTCGCTGCCGTGCGCAACAAGGGCGTCGAAGCGTTCAACGACATCATGAGAATGCAGGCCTGATGCCCGCTCAGATCACCTCGGTGTTCCGTCGCCTGGGCAACGCCGTCCGCGAATTCACCGTCGCCCAGCGCACCATGGCCATCATCGGGGTCGCCGTGCTCGCCCTGGGCACCGCCGCGCTCACGATGTGGGCCACCCAACCGGCGTACACCCCGCTGTACTCGGGACTGAGCGGTTCCGACGCCAACACCATCGTGGAGCAGCTGCGCACCGACGGTGTCGCCTACGAGCTGAGCGACGGGGGAGCGACCATCCTGGTGCCGGAGGCCGACGTCTACGACCAGCGGCTCAAATCCGCCGCCGCCGGCCTGCCGACGTCGAGCACCGGAGGCTACTCGCTGCTGGACACCATGGGGGTCACCGCCTCCGAGTTCCAGCAGTCGGTCACCTACAAGCGGGCCCTCGAGGGCGAACTCGCCGCGACCATCGAGGCCATGAAGGGTGTGCAGACCGCTTCGGTGCGGCTGGCGATCCCCGAGGCCACGGTGTTCACCGAGAAGACCAATGATCCCACCGCATCCGTCTTCGTGGGCACCCGGAACGGCGTCACCCTGAACGCCGAGCAGGTGCAGGCCATCGTGCACCTCACCAGCGCCTCCATCGACGGCATGAAGCCCACGGATGTCGCGGTCATCGACGCGGCCGGCGTCGTGCTCTCCGCCGTGGGCGTCGGGGCCACGGGGTCGGCCGGCCAGCAGGCCGGCGACTACGAGGAACGGGTGCGCGGTTCGGTGCAGGCCATGCTCGACAAGGTCGTGGGCCCCGGCAACGCCACCGTCGTGGTCGCCGCAAATATGAGCAACCAGAGCGCCCAGGTCGTGGAGGAGACCTTCGCGGTTCCCGAGAACGCCCCGGCGCTCAACGAGGCCGTGACGACAGAGTCCTACTCCGGTGCCGGGGATGCCGCGGCCGGTGTGCTCGGACCCGACAACATCGCCGTGCCGGCCGAGACCACGGCGGACGGCACCTTCACCAGCGAGGACACCACCCGTAACAACGCCATCAACAAGGTCACCGAAACGCGCACGGTGCCCGCAGGGGAGATCAACCGGCAGACGGTGTCGGTGGCGGTGAACGCCGCGGTCGCCGAAGACCTCAACGTGGCCGACCTGACCAGCCTGGTGTCCTCCGCCGCCGGCATCGACGTAGCCAGGGGAGACGCCGTGACCGTGGAGGTCGTGAGCTTCAACGCCGCCGGCGCCGACGCCGCGGCTGCGGCGCTGGCCGAGGCCGCCGCGGCCGAAGAGGCCGCCCGCAATGCCGGCATCCTGCAGGTGGGGCTGATCGTGGCCGGCACCGTGGTCGCTTTTGTGCTCGGGCTGATCCTCTACGCCAGGCGCTCACGCCGGCAGAGCCGCAAGGCCATCGAGCTGAGTGACCTGGTGCAGGCGCGGTCTGCGCTGGATGCGCCGACGGTGCCGTTGTCGTTGCCGCCGCAGATGGCGCCACTGTTCATCGACTCCACGCCCACCGAGGTCTACCCGGTCGCCGGCGGCGGTGCCCTGCCCAGCGGCGGCGACCAGCGGGTGGCCGACATCGACGCCCTTGCCCTGCGTGACCCGCAGATGGCGGCCGAGATGCTGCGCGGTCTGATGGACGATCGGCAGCCCGCATGATGGACGCCAAGACCGGCCTGACCGGCACCCAGAAGGTGGCCGTGGTCCTGATGACCATGGACCAGCAACGCGCGTCAGAGGTGATGAAGCAGTTCTCCGAGGTCGAGGCGGCCGAGATCATCGCCGAAATCGTGCAGCTGCGCCGGGTCGACGCGTCGGTCATGGACAGCGCCGTAGCCGAGTTCCACGAACTCACCACCATCGGCGCCCGCAACCCGCGCGGCGGTCACGCCGTCGCGGTCGGACTGCTGGAGAAGTCTTTCGGCGCCGAGCGGGCGGCCGGCGTGATGAGCCGGGTGGCGACCTCCATGGCCGGCAAGGCATTCGAGTTCCTCGACACCGTCGACTCGATGCAGGTGCTCGCGCTTCTCGACGGCGAACTGCCGCAGACCATCGCCCTGGTGCTCGCCCACCTGCGTCCGGAACACGCCTCCGCGATCCTCTCCGGGCTGGACGGCCCGGTACGCACCGATGTCGCCCAGTGCATCGCCTCCACCGGACCGGCCACGCCGGAGGCCGTGCGGGTGGTCACCGACATCCTCAAGAAACGCATCGGAGCCGTCGCCGCGTCGCGGGACTCCGCCGAGGTCGTCGGCGGTGTGCAACCGCTGGTGGAGATCATCAACCGCGCCGACATCAACACCGAACGGGCCCTGCTCGAGGCGCTGGATGAACGCGACCCGGTGCTCGCCGAAGAGGTGCGCTCCCGCATGCTCACCTTCGCCGACATCATCAAGCTGGAGAACCGCGATGTGCAGCTGGTGCTGCGCGGCATCGACGCCGCCGTGCTGGCCGTGGCCATGAAGGGGTCCACCGAGCTGGTCGTCGACATCATCCAGCGCAACCTCTCCGAGCGGAACCGGGAGATCCTGAACGACGAGGTCATCGGCCTCGGACCGGTGCGGGTCTCGCAGGTGGAGGAGGCCCGCGCCACCATCGTGCGGTCCATCCGCGACCTGGCCGCTCAGGGCGCGATCACCGTGCAGCGCGCCGACGAGGATGACTTCGTTGTTTAGCGCGGCACGCACCGGCGCTGGGGTTCCGGATGCCGACTTCTCGGCGCTGGTCTTTCCCACCCTCGCCGACGCCGGGGGGAATATCGGACGCGATGACGACCGCGCCAGGGTCGAGCGCCAGTGGCAGGCCAGAGGCCACGCCGCCGGGTACGCCGAGGGACTGCGGGCGGCGGCGGCGGCCGTCGACGCGCGGGTGGCCACGCTCGAGGCCGAGCATGCCGAGCTGATGCAGGCCGCCGGCCGGCAGCGCGACCGCACGTTGGAGGTGCTCAACGCCGTGGTCCGCGCGCTCGAGACCCGTACCGTGCCGGTGCTCCACGACGTCGAAGACACCCTGCTCGGCGCCGCCATCGACCTGGCCGAGGCGATCATCGGCCACGCTCTCGCCGACGAGGCGACCGCGGTGCGCTCGGCGCTGGCTCGCACCCGGGCCGACGGGGCAGCGGGGTCTCTCGGTCACACTGTGCGGCTGAACCCGCACGACCTCGCTGCCCTCGACGGCTCCGCACTCGACGGCTCCGCGCTGGCCGGGTCTGGCGTCACCCTGGTGGCGGATGCGAGCCTGTCCCGCGGCGACGCCGTCAGCGAGTTTCCCGACGGCTACCTCGACGCCCGCATCGGCAGTGCCCTGCAGCGGGCAAGGGCGGCGTTGGCCGGAGGCGTGTCATGACCCTCACTAGGCCGGACAGCACCGACCGCCTGGCCAGAGCCCTGGCGGCGGCCCGCCCGGAGCGGGTGGGCGTGGTCGCGTCGATCGTGGGCCTGAGCGTGGACGTGCGCGGGCTGAACGGCGCCATCGGCGACCTCGTCGTGATCGGCGGACCCGGATCGCAGGCAGGCACCGGTGCCGGGGGCGTTGACGCCGAAGTCGTGGCCACCACCCCCGATGGCATGCGCTGCATGCCGTTGGCCAGGCTCACCGGCATCCGGGTCGGCGACCCCGTGCGTGCCGGTGGCGGCGGCACCGGCTTCCTCGTCCCGACCGGTTCCGGCCTGCTGGGCCGGGTGATCGACGGGCTCGGCCGTCCCATCGACGGCAAGGGACCACTCGTCGTGGAGCAGCGGGTGCCCCTTGATCACGCCAGCCCGTCCGCCATGGCGAGGTCGCGCATCCAGTCGCCCTTGCAGCTGGGGGTACGGGTGCTCGACACCCTCACCACCGTGGGCAAGGGCCAGCGGATGGGCCTGTTCGCCGGTTCCGGCGTGGGCAAGTCGTCGCTGCTGTCGATGATCGCCCGCGGCACCGATGCCGAAGTGTCGGTGATCGCCCTGGTGGGCGAGCGCGGGCGCGAGGTGCGCGAGTTTCTCGAGGACGACCTCGGCGCCGAGGGACTGGCCAGGTCGATCGTCGTCGTGTCGACCTCGGACGAGCCGGCCATGATGCGCCTGCGGGCCGCGTTCGTCGCCACCCGCATCGCCGAGTCGTTCCGCGACCGGGGTGCCGACGTGATGCTGATGATGGACTCGCTGACCCGGGTGGCGATGGCCCAGCGGGAGATCGGACTGTCGGTGGGCGAGCCGCCCGCCACTCGCGGCTACCCGCCGTCGACGTTCTCACTGCTCGCCCGCCTGCTCGAACGGGCCGGCACCGACCAGGCCGGCTCCATCACCGGCATCTACACTGTGCTCGTCGACGGCGACGACCACAACGAACCCATCGCCGACGCCGCCCGGTCCATCCTCGACGGCCACGTGGTGCTCGACCGCAAACTTGCCGTGCTCGGCCATTTTCCCTCTGTCGACGCCCTCGCCTCGATCTCCAGGGTGGCCTCACGGGTGACGACGCCTGAGCAGGCCGCCGTGGCCGGCACCCTGCGTGCGGTGCTCGCCGCCCGGCGCGCCGCACAGGACCTGCTCGACGTTGGCGCCTATCGCCGCGGCACCAACCCGTTGGTCGACGCCGCCGTGGAGCACGACGCCGCCATCACCGCGTTCCTGCAGCAGCGGATGGACGAGCACACCCCGGCCGCCGAGGCCTGGGACAGACTCGCCGCGCTGGCCCGGCTGCTGGGCGGTGCCCGATGACCCGCCAGTTCTCTCTCGCCGGCCTGCTGCGCCTGCGCCACCTGCAGCAGGACCAGGCCGCGGGCGACCTCGCCGTCGCCAATGCACGGCTACGGGCCGCCGCGACCCGCATCGACGAGACCCGTGCCGCGCTGGAGCACCTGCCGATCAGCGCCACCGGCGCCGACACCCTTTACGCGATCGCCGCCGCCCGGGCGTCATCCCGCAGCATGCTGGCTGAACTCGCGGCCCTCGACGCGGTCGCCCAGCAGGGCGTCGTCGACGCGCAACGCGAATTCGAGTCGAGGAAGTCCGCCGCCGTGAGCCTGGAGAAGCTCGAGGGGCGCCACGGCGACCTGGCCGCGGCCGAAGACCTGCACGCCGAACAGACCATCATCGACGAGATAGCGTCGACCGGCTGGCACCGACGGCTGGGCGACGAACGAGCCGGCACCGCTTCGTCGGGCACCGGGGCACCAACGGGGGAGAAGCGATGACGATGGTGGAAGCGCTCGGCCGGATGGGCGAGATTCAGGCCAGGCTGGTGCAGCTCAACGACCTTGTCGCCGGCGGTACCGGAGCGACGAGCGTCACGGCCGGCAGTGGGGCCGGGTCGTCAGTCTCCGCGACCAGCTTCGCCGATGCCCTCGCCGCGGCCACCGGCACGACAGCCCCGACCACCGGCGCAGCCGGCTCGGGAGCGACCGGTGCCGGCGTCGTCGCGGCGGCGGAGAAGTACCTGGGCGTGCCATACGTCTTCGGCGGCGAGGACAGCACCGGAATGGACTGCTCGGGTCTCGTGCAACGCGTCTACGCCGACCTCGGCATCGAGGTGCCCCGTCTGGTGTCCGGGCAGATGACCATCGGCACCGAGGTGGCGTCGCTGGCCGAGGCCAAGCCCGGTGACCTCATCGTCACCGGCGGCGGCGACCACATCCTGATCTACGCCGGCAACAACCAGGTGATCCACGCGCCATACGAGGGGCGCACGGTCAGCAAGGTGGATGCCTACATGGACGATTCCGAGATCACCACCATCCGCCGGGTGATCCCCGATCAGGCGGCCACCGCCAGCGTGGCATCGAGCTCCACCGACCTGCTCACGGCGGCATTCGCGTCGATGTTCAACGGCGCCGCGTCCAACGGCAGCGCGTCCACCGGCTCCTCGTCCGCTTCGGCACTGTCCCTGTCTGGATTGCTCTCGTGACCGCGCCCACGCAGTTCCCTCGTTCCCCGGGAGCGCCCGGGGTCGCCCCCGGTCGCGGGTCCCGCGGTTCCCAGCCGGATCCCGCCGTCGGCGCCGACGCGTTCGCGGGAGCGTTGCGCGGTGCCGCGTCCGGTCCGGAATCCGGCGCCGGATCGGTTGGGGCACGTCGCGTAGCTTCTGCAGGCCCCGGCGGTGCTGGGCCCGGGGGAGCTGTCCGTAGCGGTGTTCCTTCCAGCGGTGGCACCGCGCTCAGCAGGCCCGTGCCCACCCGGCCCTCACCCACCACAACCGCATCCGCGAGCCGCACCGAACCCAGCGACACTGAACCCGGCGACGACGCTGAACTCAACGACGAACCCTTCGCGTCTGCGCCTGCCGCGTCCCTTCCCACAGGGTCGCCGTCGGTATCTTCCGCAATCGTCGCGTCACCTCAGCCGGGATCAGGTTCGGCCGTGGCCGGAGCCCTGCCGGGCGGGATGAGCCAAGCGTCGGCTTCACCTGCCGATCCCGGCGCCACCCCGATCGGCCCCGGCATCGTCGCCCCGGTCGGAGCGGGGGATGCCGGTGTCGGATCCGGAGCCGGCCCCGCTGCGCCGATGGCACCGGCCTTGGGCCAGCCGGCGGGAACCGCCGCCACCGGGCACGCAGCACCCGCTACTACCGGGAGCACCGACACCAGCATCGCCCCGATCGGCACCGCGGCGAACGGCACTGCCGCGGACGAAACTGCCGCGAACGGAACTGCCGCGAACGGAACTGCCGCGAACGGCACCGCCGCGGACGGGGCCGCGTTGATCGCGACCGCAACGGCCGCCACTGCCGCGACCCCTAGTGCCGCGACCGCCGCTGCCGCGACCATCATTGCCGAGACCACCCCTGCCGCGAACGGGACCTCGTTGACCGCGGCCGCAGCGACCGACACTGCTCCGACCACCACTGACGCGACAGTCACCGACGCGACAACCACCGACGCGACCGCCCCTGCCGCGACCGCCTCTGCCGCGACCGCCTCTGCCGGCACCGCGGCTGCCGCGACCGGCACTGCAGCGACCGGCACCGCAACGACCGGCCCTGCCGCGACGGCGACTGCAGTCACCGGTGCTGGCACGACGGCGATTGCGGCGACCGATACTGCCGCCGGCGCCGCCGGTGCCGTGGGGTCGCCCCGGACGCCCGGTGCGGCTACAGACGAACCCGCTGGCGCTGAGGCACCAGCGGCCGGCCTCACTCTGGCGGCCGCCTCCGGGCCGGTGGCCGCGGTACCCGTCAACGGCTCAACCGCCGGTGCCCCGGCGCTGCCGCCCTCGACCGGTCCTGCCGTTCCGGCGCCGCTGGCGAGCCAGGTGGCCCGTCCGCTGTTCACCCTGGCGGCCGCCGGACCCGGCGAACACACCATGTCGATCAGCGTCACCCCCGATGAGCTCGGGCCGGTCCTGGTGCGGGCGCAGATCAGCGCCACTGGCATCCGTCTGGAGCTCTTCGCCCCCACCGACGTCGCGCGGGACGCCCTGCGGCTCATCCTGCCCGACCTGCGCCGCGACCTGGCCGGCGGCGCACTGTCGGCGAGCCTCGACGTCTCCACGCGCAGCCAGCCCGGCGATGCCGGCTCGTCGGGCCGGCAGGACCGCCCCGCCGCCGACCAGCCCGGCCAGGGCAACGCGGCGCTCGGCGGAGATCCGCGCGGAGCCCAGGACCGCCGCCGGGAATCCGGTGCACCCGACCAGTGGCTGCGGTCCCCGCCGATCGGCGCCGACGCCGCGGACCCGCTAGCGGACCCGACCCAACCCGACCAGACCAGGGGACGTATCGATGTTCTCGCCTGACCCGCCGCCCGGCACCCCTTTGCCCTGTACCTCACCACGCACCGCTCACCGCACGCAGCCTCCCAGAAACGAGAACCCATGACCGTCGACGCCGTCGGCTCCGTGTCCACCGCCGCAGCCGACTCCAGCGCCGGAGCCAGCCTCTACTCGACGACACCGGTGCGCACTCCCAAGCAGACTCTCGATTCCGAGACCTTCATGTCGCTTCTGGTGGCGCAGTTGCGCAACCAGGATCCGAGTTCGCCCATGGACACCAACCAGATGATCTCCCAGACCACCCAGCTGGCCATGATGGAGAAACTCACCGCGCTGTCCACCACCGCGGACGAGAACTTCTCGCTGCAGATGCGCACGGCCGCAGCCGCTCTCGTCGGACAGAACGTCACCTACACGGATGCCACCGGCGCGAGCGTCACCGGCATCGCGTCAGCGGTCTCCTACGCCGGCCCGGTGCCCCAGGTCACCGTCGGCACGGCCAGCGTGGCTCTCGACGCGATCTCGGGGGTGACCGCCCCCACCGGGTGATCCGGCTCCGCGCCCGCACCCAGCGAGCCCGCCACTCGCCAGCTCGATCTGCACCAACGCGACACACTCCCGCAAACCGGGCGGGGTCGCCGCATCCCTACTCCGTCATCACCTTCTGAAAGGCAGCACCCATGCTTCGCTCCCTGTACTCCGGCATCTCCGGCCTTCGCGCCCACCAGACCATGCTCGACGTCACCGGCAACAACATCGCCAACGTCAACACCACGGCGTTCAAGGGCTCGGCCACCCAGTTCCAGGACACCCTCTCGCAGCTCACCCAGGGCGCCGGCGGCCCGGGCGCCACGACCGGCGGCACCAACCCGGCACAGGTGGGCCTCGGTGTGCAGGTCGCCGGCATCGCCACCAACTTCGCGCAGGGGTCGTCGCAGGCTACCGGCAAGGCATCCGACATGCTCATCTCCGGCGACGGGTTCTTCCTCACCCAGCAGGGCGGCGAGACCATCTACACCAGGGCCGGCTCCTTCGACTTCGACTCCGCCGGTCGCCTCGTCACCCCGTCGGGTGCGATCGTGCAGGGCTGGGGCGCGGTGGATGGCGTGGTCAACGAGGGCGGCGCTGTCGGGGACCTGTCCCTGCCGCTGAACGCGGTCGTTCCGGGCAAGGCGACGAGTTCGGTCGCGATGAGCGGCACCTTGCCCTCTGATGCTGTCGGAGGCACGCAGCTGCTGCGAGACATCAAGGTCTACGACGCCTCGGGTGCTGCCCGAACGGTCTCCCTAACCTTCACCAAGGCTGCGACGGGCAGCGGTTGGGGTGTCTCGGGTACCGATGGCGGCACTGCGGCAACGACCACGCTGGGCTTCACCGGCAACGTCGTGACGTCCGGCGGCTCACTCGTCATCGGTGACCCCGCCGCCGGCGGAATCACCGTGGACCTCAGCGCGCTGAACGGCCTGGCCGGTATCAGCACTGTGGGGGTCAAGTCGCAGGACGGCAGCGCCCCCGGCTCGCTCGAGTCCTACACGTTCGGCAAGGACGGCACCCTAATCGGTCTGTTCAGCAACGGTGAGCAGAAGGCGCTGGGCCGGATCGCCCTCGCCACTTTCACCAACCCGGGCGGGCTCGAGAAGACCGGCTCGAACGGATACCGGGCCACCTTCAACTCCGGCACCGCCGAACTCGGCGCTCCCGGTTCCGCCGGCTTGGGCTCGCTCACCGGTGGAGCCCTGGAAATGTCCAACGTGGACCTGTCGCAGGAGTTCACCAACCTGATCGTCGCCCAGCGCGGCTTCCAGGCGAACGCCCGCATCATCACCACCTCCGACGAGGTACTGCAGGAACTCACCAACCTCAAGCGCTAACGCAGCGCACGTGCCGGCTTGATCAGGCCCTGGGCGGTGCTGTTGTTTCAGGCGGCCCGTCCCGGGTGCGGCCGGGCATCTCGATGAGTGTTTGGCCGGGGTCGATGGTTGTGGGTGGGCGGAGCCAGTAGCGGCCGGTGTTTTCGAAGATCTGCCAGTGCTGGTTGTGGAGCAGCAGGTGGTGGGCGGGGCAGAGCAGGATGCCCTGGTTGATGTCGGTTCTGCCGTGGTCTCTGAGCCAGTGTTCGATGTGGTGGGCTTCGGTGAACGCCGGTGGGCGGTCGCAGCCGGGCCACCGGCAGCCGCCGTCGCGGGCGGCGAGGGCCCGGCGTTGGGCCCGGTTGAACAGGCGTTGTTCGTGGCCCAGGTCCAGGGGCCGGTTGAACTCGTCGACGGTGATCTCAACACGTCCCGAGTCGCAGATGAGGCGTTCGATGGTTTCGGGGGAGACCGGGGCGTTGTTGCCCTCGATGTAGCCGTGCCCGGTTTGGCCGGGAAGGGAGATCAGGACGTTGTCGGCGGCGGGTTCGCCGGCGTTGGCCGGTTCTGCCGGTTCTGCCGGTCCTGCCGGTTTCGCGGGCGCTGCGGGCCGGGCCGTCGTGGCGGTGGTGGTGAGGATCTGCACGGCGGGGCGGCGGCCGCCGAGCATCTCGTTGGGGTTGATGGTGGTGCCGGCTTTGAGGAGGTCGAGGAAGCCGTCGCAGGTGATTTGGCTGGTGTTGCGGGGGTCGTTCTTGACGCGTTTGGCCCAGGCGGCGCGTTCGGTGTCGACGAAGCGCACGCCGCCGCGACGGGGGCTGGTGAGACTGTCGAAGGTGGCTTTGATGAACTCGCCCTGTTCCGCCGGGAAGAGCCCGTCGATGCGGACCTGGCCGGTGTTCAGGGTCCAGATGCGCAGGTAGCGGTCGTCCCAGGCTTTCTGTTCCCGTACCCTAATGCCGGCCTCGTCGAGGCTGTCGCGTACCTGCCGGGCCCGTTTGAGGAGCTGGTCCACGTCCATCGCCGCGGCGTCGGCGAGCAGCCCGGCGAGGGCGTCGGCGAGGACCGGGCCGGTGACGACGGTATCGATGTCGCCCAGGCCGGTGCGTAGGGCGTGCGCGGCATCGATCGAGAGGGTGCCGCCGGTCACGGCGTGCGAGATCGGTGCGTGCCACGGCATCGGCGCCGGCAGCGGAACGACCGGAGCGACCCCGTCGTGGCCGTCGACCCCGTCGAGCGCATCAGGGATGTCCGGGTCCAGCGCCCCCTCGAGTAGCCGGCGGGCCGCTTCGGCGTCGATCGCGGCGGCCTGCGCTTGGGCGTCTTCGACCTCGGCGAGCATCCGGCCCACCCCCACGAGCTTGCGGGACTCGACCTTGCTGGTGCCGGTCAGCTTCTGAATCAACCCCTCGGGATTGAGGAAGCCCTGCTGCGCAGCCAGACCGGACTGGCCCAGCTCCCATCGGGAACGCTGGGCCAGGGTCTTCGCCAGCCACGCCTTGCGGGTGTCCAGCTCGCGTTGGGCCCGGGCCAGGGTCTGCTGACCGGACAGGACGGCGGCATCCGTGAGCTTGTCGTAATCGACACTGCAAGAGCCCAGTCGGGCCACGTCGACCGCCGCATCCACCAGCCCATCGCCGCGGGAAGCGGCGAAGATGTCTGCGATACTCGACTGGTTTGTCATGCCCCGAATCTAGCCCGATTCCGAAACTTTGTGTGAGCAAAAGTCAACTTGTGGATAACCTCTTTTTTGGGCCATTCCTGGGCCCCGTGCGTTAGCTTGACCTCATGGACGCACGAGCGATCGGCTATGGGGGACACATGAGAACGGCAGCAGCCAGGGCCACGCGGGCCGGAGCCATCCTCGCCGCGGCTGCGCTCTGCCTGGGCGTTGCGCTGGCCCCGGCACCGGGCACCAGCGAGGCCAATGAAGCGGCGGCACCGTGGCGCGTCACCGAGCACGCCGGGGCCGGGCTCGCCACCGACCATGACGCCATCATGGCTCGGGAGATCTACCCCGGCCACACCCTTGCCGAGCTGAACTACTCGCCTCAAGAGCAGGAGTGGGCGCTCTACCAGAAGCCTCTGGGTGACGCCGCGAGTGTCATCGAGACCGAGTTCGCCGACGACTACGCCTACTGCTACTTCGGAGAGTCGCACACCTTCACGATGGGCTTCGCCGGCGATGCGCCGGCCGGGGCGATCGCGGTGCTCGATGCTACCGGTCTGCCCTACACCACCGTCGAAGGCCTCGGCTTCTCTGCGACCGAGTACCAGGCCGCCGCTGACGCCGTGACAAGCCAGGTCGTCGATGCACTCGACGAGGCGGGACTGAGATCGACTGCAGGATTCACGGTCGGGTCGGATCCCACCACTCAGCCCCGAGTCATCGTGGTGTCGATCATGGGTGACAACGCCGCAAGCCGCCAGGCGGGGATGGCCGCTGTCGGCGCACCCACGATCAGCGCGCCATTCTCGGTGACCGTCCTCGAAGGCGACGGGATGCCCACCGTGGTTGCGTTCTAGCCCGCACGGCTCCGGCTCACATCGCGGCCGCTAACGCAACGCAGTGAGCAGCCGACAGTGGTTGTCGACGGCTGCTGGAGTCGTCCGGGAACCAGGGACGGGTCCATGATCGTTGTAACCAGGCTGAACGACAGTCAGTTCGCGATCAATCCCGACCTCATCGAACGCATCCACGTCAATCCGGACACCACCCTCGTGATGGTGGATGGCGCCAAGTTCATCGTCACCGAGAGCCTGGCCGAGGTCATCGAGAAGATCGCGGCCTACCGGGCGCACGTGATCGGCCTGGCCTACAGCTCCGGAGATGGTTCCGTCGTCGACCCCGACACCCGGCCGGACGCCGTTGTCCCCCTGCGCCCCCGGAGGATATAAATGGATCCCGCAACCCTGATCGGCATCGTGCTCGCCTTCGGCGCGCTCTTCGCGATGATCACCATCGAGGGCTCGCACATCACCGCGATCCTGTTGCCCGCCCCGATCGTGCTGGTTTTCGGCGCCACTATCGCCGTCGGCGTCGCCGGCGGAACCCTGCGCGACACCGTCAAGGCCATCAAGGCGCTTCCCGGTGCCTTCCTGGGTAAGACCACCCCGCCCCAGAAGCTCATCGACCAGGTCGTCGGTCTGGCCGAGAAGGCGCGCAGCTCCGGGCTGCTCGCCCTCGAGCAGGAGGCCGACACGATCACCGACCCGTTCCTGCGCGGGGCACTGCAGAACATCGCCGACGGCACCGACGGTGATGAGCTGCGCATCCTGCTCGAAGACGAGATCGCCACCCGCACCAAGGAGAGCCGTAACGCGGCCAAATTCTTCACCACCCTCGGCGGCTATGCCCCCACGGTCGGCATCATCGGCACCGTGATCTCGCTCACCCACGTTCTCGAGAACCTCGACACCCCGTCCACCCTCGGCCCGATGATCGCCGCCGCGTTCGTTGCGACGCTCTGGGGGCTCCTGTCCGCGAACTTCCTCTGGCTGCCGATCGGCAGCCGGCTGAAGAGGCTTTCCGACATCGAGGCTGAGCGGATGATCCTCCTCATGGAGGGCGCGCTGGCCGTGCAGGCCGGCAGTCAGCCACGCCTGCTCGGCGAGCGGTTGCAGGCCATGGTTCCGATGGCATCCGCCAAGGGCGCCAAGGCCGGAAAGTCGTCGTCCAAGCCGCTCAAGAAGGCCGCGTGAGCGGACGCGGCCGGGGCCGTGGTCGCGGACTCGAGGAGGAACACGAGGAGCACGTCGACGAGCGCTGGATGGCCTCGTACATGGACATGGTCACCGTGCTGATGTGCATGTTCATCGTGCTTTTCGCCATGTCGACGGTGGACCAGGCCAAGTTCGTGCAGTTGAAGAACTCGTTGGCGACGGGCTTCGGAGCGGTGGACGTGGGCAAGGTGGACACCGCGGAGGGCATCGTGGTGCCGGCCGACCTTGTCGACACCCCGGCGGTGAACCAGGATGTCGGTCTCACCGACCTCGATCTCGCGATAGCCGAGGTCAACGACCTCACCGCGGTGCAAGCGGCCATGCAGGCGGCGCTCAGCGCGGTCGGCCTCGACGCCCTCGTGGAGTACACCATCGACGAACGCGGCCTCTCGGTGGGCCTGATCGGCTCCGAGACCTTCTTCGAACCCAACGTCGCCACCCTCAGCGGCCAGGCGGTCTCGGTGCTCGACACCATCGGCCCGGTGCTGGCCGGCAGTCAGCGCGGGGTGTCGGTGGAGGGGCACGCCGACCGGCACGGCGTGACCATCAACTACCCGACCGACTGGGAGCTCTCCAGCGCCAGGGCCACCCAGGTGCTGCGGCACCTGGTGGAGCGCACCGGGGTGGCCCAGGACCGGATCGGCGCGATCGGATACGGTTCGGCCCGGCCGGTGGACACCGGTGACGACCTGGCCGCGATGGCCCGCAACCGGAGGGTCGACGTGGTGCTGCTCTCCAATCAGCCAGACAGCGTGCGTGCCCTGATCCCGTCGGTGCTCGACGGCACGGCCGTGCCCGACGAGACGGCGCCGGCCAAGAGCGTCCCGGCCAAGAGCGGCCACAAGACGGGCAGTGACAAACCCGTGGTCAGCTCCGGCCACTGAGGTCCCGGAATCCGCCGCCGGCCGGGCAGCGTCCGCCCAGGAACAGGCTTGCCCGGATAACCTTCAATTCCAGGCTCCGTCAGGAAGGTCTTTCATGGCCAACGACAAGACCATTCTGAAGACCAGCGCTGGAGTTGAAGCGCTCCTCACGCTATTCCGGTCTGAAACCACGCTCTTCCCGTCCAACACGGCGATTGTGCTCGAAGCTACGGCTATTCCTTCCGCCGCGACAGGGCAATTTGATGCTGTCTACGGGCGGGCCCTCAAGCGCTATCTCGACGCAGCGGCCCGCACGGGGATTCGCTACGCCGGAGCGCCTCCCTTATCCGGTGCTCAGGTGATGCTGGCGGAGATTCGAGTGACACCGCCAAGAGCAATGCGGACGATCGGACGAGAGATCCAAGGCAAGGGGGGTACGGGTACGGAATGGGTGGCTCGATGGACATGGGACCTCGCCGGGATTGAGTCCATCGACGGAGAGCTGCTGATTCAGACAGCGGTCGATGCAATCACACTGCCCGTGCCCCGACGGTGAGGCTGGCAGCCGCAGCAGCACGATGGTCGAGACCCCTCGCGCGCAGCATATTCTCTCAGTGAGCACCGGTGAGACAGGTGCTCACAAGACGCGTCCATAGATGACGACGTCCAGCCTGTCGGCGCCGATCGGCAACGCCTGACGAAGAACTCCCTCTCGTTCGAACCCGAGCCGTTCGGCAACGGCAGCGCTACGTCTATTACCCACCGCCGTTCGAATCTCAATGCGGCGAACAGCAACGGATTCCGCGTGCTCGATCATCCGGGCACAAGCGCGAGTCACTACCCCGCGCCCCTCTGCTTCTTCGTCGATCCAGTAGCCAAGCTCGGCAGTGTGCAGACACGCATCGATTCTCAGAGATACCGATCCGATGGCCGTGTCGCCGCGCAGGATCATCCCAGGCACTGCGGACCCTGTGGCGAACTGCTCGAGCTGGAATTGTGTATACGCCGCGGTTCCCTCCAACGTCTGCTCGGTCTGAGCCCATGGCTCCCACTCGCGAAGTCGATCGAGGTTTTTGAGGGTGAGATCACGCATCTCCGTGACACTGTCCTCGGTGCGCAATACCAGCGCATATCCCTCACCCAAGTCACCGAATTTCATTCCTCCAGCCTCCCGCACCGAGATCGAATTCACCAGGCACGTCTTCACCGCGCTGATAGATTGTGCGCCATGTCGGTCTCGTTCGAATGCGCCACAGAGTCCGTGCTTGCTCCTGAACGCCTCTTCGATCTCGCACGGGACATCACCGCTCACACGGATTCCATGTCGGGTTTCCGGGAGACGGCGGTCGGTGGTGTCCACAGTGGGTTGATCGGCCTCAACGAGGACGTCACCTGGCGTGCGTGGCACTTTGGGCTACCGCTGCGAATGACAAGTCGGATCACCGCCATGAGCTCGCCGCGAAGTTTCACCGACGAACAGACGCGCGGGCCGTTTCGCTACTTCACCCACGAGCACGTATTTCGCCCGCACGGAGAAGGCACTCTCATGATTGATCGGGTGTCGTTTGCGGCGCCCCTGGGGCTCCTCGGTCGGGTAGTCGAACGCTTGGTGCTCGCCAACTACATGCGGAAACTGATCGAGCAGAGAAACGCGTTTCTGCAGAAGATCGTCCGTTAGGTGTCCCGTGACCGAAGTGCGTCACGACCCCTGAATTTCGAGGGCGAGAATGTCTCTATGAGCAGAATGCGCAAGCCGCGGCGTCCCGATGTCACGACCGTCGAGCTGGTCGGGGGAGCCGAGGCGCTCACACTCCAGCTCCACCCCTATGACGTGCGCTGGGCGGGCACCTATCTGGAACACCGGCGGCGGATCAGCGACGCTCCCACGGTAGGGGAGATCGGGATCCAGCACATCGGTTCCACCTCCGTCCCCGGACTGGCAGCGAAGCCGATCATCGACATCGTGGTCACGGTGGATGACATCACCGCTGAAGAGGACTACCTGGATGCGCTGTTGGACGCCGGATACGAACTGCGGGTCCGCGAACCGAGACATCGCCTCGTGCGCACGCCGGCACGCGACGTGAATGTGCACCTCTTCGAACACGACGATCCTGCCGTGGACGGCTACCTCCTCCTGCGTGATCATCTCCGCACCGATACGGAAGACCGCTCCCTCTACGAGAACACCAAGAGGGAACTGCTCAGCAAACGGTGGGACGACATGAACGATTACGCCGACGCCAAGACTGAGGTCGTCATGGCTATCAAAGCGCGAGCGAGGGCAGCGCGCGGACGCTGATGCCGGGTCAGCAGGTCCGGAACGGGCCGAGGGGTTCCCGCCGGAACAGTCACTCCGAGGGGGCGAGTCGAGCCAAGAGATCAGCGAGGGTCTCCCGCTCGGTTGATGTGAACAGGGAAAGAATCCGCTCCTCGGCCGCGAGGTGATCGGGGAGAACCCTGTTCAGCAGCTCATGTCCGGGCTCCGTGAGCTGCACGAGTTTTCCCCGACCGTCATCGGAGCTGGGTTTCCGGGTGATGAATCCCGCGGCCTCCAGGCGGTTCAAACGCTGCGCTACGGCGCTGCTGGAGATCATGCTGCTTGCGGCCAGCGCTGCAGGGCTGATCCGATACGGTGCACCCTGACGCGCCAGAGTCGCCAGGACGTCGAAAGTGGCGGAATCGATGCCGTGCCTTGCAAAGGTCGCCGAAAGCCGCGCGTCCACTATCGCGGCTGCACGACTCAGACGTCCGATCACGGCCATCGGTGACGGATCCAGATCGGGTCGTTCAATGCGCCACTGCTCGATGATGTGGTCAACATGATCCATGAACTCAGCTTATAGCTAAGGACTTAGCTAGTATTGCTAAGTGCTTAGCAAACGAATGTCTCTCCTCCTGGTCACCGCTGCCGCGCCCGTGATGTGGGGCACGACGTATTACACATCGACCACTTTTCTCATTGGGGGACACCCCCTCCTCACCGCCACTCTGCGCGCGCTTCCCGCGGGTGTCGTACTGCTCGGCGTCTCGCGCCAGCTGCCACACGGGGCGTGGTGGTGGAAATCGGCCGCACTGGGCATTCTCAATATCGGTGTCTTCTTTGCGCTGCTGTTCGTTGCGGCAGAACGGTTGCCCGGCGGTGTCGCTGCGGTCGTCGGCGGCATCCAGCCGCTGCTCATCGCGGTGCTCGCATCCGGCGTGCTCTCTGAGCGCGTGGGGAGCAGAGTGCTTGTCGCCGGTGCAGGAGGGTTCGCCGGGGTCGCGCTTATCGTGTTGCGCTCTCAGGCTGGCCTCGACCCCATCGGAGTGGCCGCTGCGATCGGGGGCGCGGTCTCGATGGCGATTGGAGTGGTGCTCACCAAGAAGTGGTCTGACGGTCAGTCGCCTTTGGTCACCACCGCGTGGCAACTGCTCGCCGGCGGGCTCTTCCTTGCACTGTTGACCACCGTCCTTGAGCCCCTCCCGGCGCTCGCCCCTTCGCTGAGCAACATCGCCGGCTACACGTATCTCTCGCTCGTCGGTACTGCGCTTGCCTACCTGCTCTGGTTTCGCGGCATCAAACTGCTGCCCACCCACATCCCGGCATTCCTCGGCCTGCTCAGCCCCATCGTCGCACTGACCATCGGGCTTGCCGCCGCCAACGAGACCCTGACCTGGATCCAGGGCGCAGGCGTCGCGCTCGTTTTCGCTTCCGTCACAACGGTCGTCAGTCCTTCCCGTTGCAGCCCGACGAAGCTACGAAAGAAACGGCTTTGGCATCGGCAATTTTGCCGACGCCGCTAACATCCGTTTCCGACCGGCCGATAGTGCCAGTCGTGACGGTCCAGGAACACATCAGCACCGGCGTGCCCGGAAAACCCGCGCGGGCGGTGGAAGTCTACGACTTCAGCCGGCCGACGACGCTGGCCCGTGACCACGCCAGGGTGCTGGAGCTGGCCTTCGAGACCTTCGCCCGCCAGTGGGGCACCCAGCTGACCGCCCAGGTGCGGGTGATCTCGCAGGTCACCTGCGAGCAGGTCGTGATGAGCGGCTACGACGAGTACGCGGCCTCACTGCCGGCCACGACCACCATGGTGCTCTGCACCGTCGAGGGCCTCGAAGCGCAGGCCGTCCTCCAGTTCCCATCCGCGGCGGCGCTGTTCTGGGTCGCCCACATGCTCGGCGGTACCGGGCTGCCCGCACCGCCGGAGCGCCCCTTCACCCAAATCGAACAGGCCCTCGTTCGCCGGCTGATGGACGACGCCCTCGAGGACCTGCGTTACTCGCTCGGCGGCCTGCTCACCCTGCCCATCGCGGTCGGCGGCATCCAGTACAACTCCCAGTTCGCCCAGGCCGCGGCCACCTCCGATCTGATGATCGTGGCATCCTTCATCATCAGGGTCGGCGACAAGACCACGGCGGCGACCCTGGCCCTGCCGGCCGAGGCGCTGCTTCCCCAGCTCGGCGAGCCCGGTCCGCCGGTGTCGGCCACCCCGCCGGTGGACCTGCTGCGCGCCCAGCTCGGCTGGGTGCCCGTCGATGTCTCGCTGCGCCTGGCCCACGCGCGGGTGCTGCCGAGCGCCATCCTGGCCCTCGCCGTCGGCGACGTCCTGCCGATCCCGCATCCCACCCACCGGCCGCTCGACCTGGTGGTGGATGGCCGCACTCTCGCCCGGGCTGCCGTCGGCTCCACCGGCTCCCGCCTGGCCTGCATCATCATCGACACCGAGGAAAAGACTCCATGACGATTCATAGCCCCGCCTCCGCCCAGTCACCGTCAGCCGCCCGCGGCACCGGGGTTCTCGGCTCCGGGCTCTCCGACGGCGTCGCGGGTGCGGCTGTCGACGCCCTGCTGACGGTGCTGCCCACGCCCACCGTCCTCACCGCGGCGGCCGGTTCCGGCACCGTCGTCCTCGGCCGCGCCGGGGGAGCGGTGCACGGCGCCGTCGTCGCCTCGTTCGTGGGCGCCACCTCCGCCGACCTCGCCGTGGTGCTGGCCGATCCGGGCTCCCTCGACGCGGCGGCCGGCGCCGACGGCGGACTCGTCTCACGGGAGGACATCATCCGCCCGGCCCTCGAGCGCGCCGCGGTCGTCCTCGGCCTGGGCGTACTGGGCGACGCGCGGATCGACGATGCCACGACGCTGTTCCTCGACCCGGAGACCGTGGTCTTCGATCTCACCGGCGCCGGCGTCACCTTCGGCTGGTTCGCGATCCGCCTGCGCCAGAACGGTACGGCCGTCGCGGCCGGCGACCGCACCGTGGTCGGCAACCTCGGCCGCATCAACAGCGTCGAGATGGCGCTCACCGTTGAGATCGGCCGCACCCGGATGACGGTACGCGACGTGCTCGCCCTCGAACCCGGCGCCGTCGTCGAACTGGACCGGTCCGTCGGATCGCCCGCCGACATCCTCCTCAACGGCCGGCTGATCGCCCACGGCGAGATCGTGGTCGTCGACCAGGACTACGCGGTTCGGATCACCAAGATCCTCGACGTCGCCGAGAGCCTGACCTAGGTGGACACCGTCGTCGTCGCCCTGCGAGTGATCCTGTCCCTGGCCGTCGTGCTCGGGCTGCTCTGGGTGCTGCAACGACGCCTGAGCCGGGGCGCCGGAGCGCGCGCGAACAACGTCGTCACCGTCGTGGGCCGGCAGGGCGTCGGCCAGAAGGCATCCGTGGTGGTGGTGGATGTCGACGGCCGCCGCTTCGTGCTCGGCGTCACCGAGCAGTCGATCAACGTGCTGCACGACGCCGAGACCGACCACGGCGCCGCCCGGGCGAGCCGCCCCGTGCGGGCCGGCTCCGGCAACGATCGGTCGGCGGTGGCGTTCGCCAGGTCGCTGCACGCCGCATCCGGTGGCCCGACCCTCGTGCCGCCGGAAACCGAGATGCCGGCCGACGAGCCGCCCCTCACCTTCCGTCCGCGCAAGGACCGCAGCGCCGGCGCCCGGCTCGGCGGCTCCATCCTCTCGCCGTCGACCTGGCAACAGACCGCCGCCCTGCTCCGGCCCGGCCGGTGACCACCACGAACCACCCTCCCGGCCGGTCAGAGATCGCGGCTCACGCCGCCGCCGTGCGGGAGCGGCGCCGGCGGCTGGCCCGCGTCTTCGTCATGGTGGCGCTGGTGCTCGTCATCGTCGGTGCCCTGCAGCTCCTCGTCGCCTCGACCGGGCACGCGGCGCAGCTCACCGAGCCGATCGCGCCCACCGACCCGGCCACCCCCACACCGGCCGCCACCCCCGGCGCCGGCCTGACCGTGGAGATCAACGGTCCGAACGGGGCGCCGTCCTCGGCCATCGTGACCCTGATCGGCATCACGCTGCTGTCGGTGGCGCCGGCGCTGCTGCTGATGATGACGTCGTTCACCAAGATCTTCGTGGTGCTCGCCATGACCCGCAACGCCCTCGCGCTGCCGTCGATCCCGCCGAACCAGGTGCTCGCGGGGCTGGCCCTGTTCCTGTCGCTGTTCATCATGTCGCCCATCCTCACCGACATCAACACCGACGCTCTGCAGCCCTACCTGAACGGGTCCATGACCTTCGACGACGCCGTCACGACGGGGTCGGAGCCGCTGCGCACCTTCATGCTCGCGCACACCAGGCAGGAAGACCTCGCACTGATGGTGCGCGCGTCCGACCAGCCCAACCCGGCCAACCCCGCCGCGGTGTCGCTTCTCACCCTGATCCCCGCGTTCATGATCTCCGAGCTCCGCGCGGCATTCATCATCGGCTTCGTGATCTTCATCCCGTTCCTGGTCATCGACCTGGTGGTGTCGGCCGCGCTGATGTCGATGGGCATGATGATGCTGCCTCCGGTGATGATCTCGCTGCCGTTCAAGATCCTGCTCTTCATCCTCGTCGACGGCTGGGGCCTGGTCATCACCACCCTGGTCAACAGTTACCGGGGTGGCTGATGGACTCCAACGCCGTCCTGGACATCGGCCTGCAGGCCATAGTCGTGTCCGCCAAGCTCTCCGCGCCCATCCTGATCACCGCTCTGGTTGTCGGCTTCGCCATCTCCCTCGTGCAGTCGATCACCCAGATCCAGGAGGTGACGCTCTCATTCGTGCCCAAGGCCATCGCGGTCTGCTTCGCCATGCTCATCTGCGGGCACTGGATGATCTCCGAGATCGTCTCGTTCACCACCAACCTGTTCGACAAGATCCCAGGCCTGATCGGCGGAGGCTAGGTGAACATCACCCTGGACTTCGCCTGGCTGGAGGCGGTGATGCTGGCCGGGGTGCGCATGGTCGTGTTCCTCGTCATCGCGCCGCCGTTCTCGTTCAACGCGTTCCCGCTGCGCATCAAGGGCATGCTCTCGATCGGCCTGGCCCTGGCCGTGGCCCCCAGGGTGGTGCCCGGCTACGTCTCGCCGGACACCGGAGGGTTCATTCTCGCGTTGCTGCTGGAGATCGTCGTCGGCGGGGTGCTCGGCTTCCTGGTGCTCGTGGTGTTCTCCGCGATCCAGTCGGCCGGTAACCTCATCGACCAGTTCGGCGGCTTCCAGCTGGCGCAGGGCTTCGACCCGCAGTCGATGGTCAACGGCGCCCAATTCACCAGGCTCTACCAGATGACCGCGCTGGCGCTCCTGTTCGCTTCCGGCGGCTATCAGCTGATCTTGGGCGGCCTGGCCCGCTCGTTCGCCGCGCTGCCCGTCGGCGGCGGCATCGACCTCGCCGTGCCGATGCAGGCGATCACCGCCGCCGTCGGCCAGATGCTGCTCGCTTCGGTGCAGATCGCCGGCCCGCTCATCGTGGTGCTGTTCCTCGCCGACGCGGGCCTCGGCCTCCTCACCCGGGTGGCCCCGGCGCTCAACGCCTTCGCGCTCGGCTTCCCGCTCAAGATCCTGATCACCCTCACCCTCGGCGCCGCCGGGTTCATGGCCCTGCCCGGCATCGTCGCCTCCCTCACCGACGACGCCGTCGCCGGCATGTGGGGGGTGGGCTAGATGAGCGACTCCGGCGAACGCACCGAACAGGCCACCGAGAAGCGGATGCGGGAGGTGCGCTCCAAGGGCCAGCTGGCCCGCTCGCAGGACCTCACCGCCTGGGTCGGCATCGGCGCGGCCGCGGTGATGATGCCGATGACCATCGAGGCCGGCGCAGCGGCCGGTCGGGCGCAGCTGTTCGACATCCGCGCCGTGGCCGAGGACCCCGACCCCGAGCGGGCCCTGCAGCTGCTCGGCGAGGGGCTGGGCGCAATGGGCGGCATCCTCACGCCCATGCTCGCCGTGGTCTGCGTGGCGGTGCTGGCGGGATCTGTCGCGCAGGGCGGCATCCACGTGAAGAAGATCGCCGGAAAGTACGATCAGTTCAACCCGGTCACCGGGCTCGCCCGCACCTTCGGCACCCAGGCGCTCTGGCAGGGCGTGAAGGCCCTGCTCAAGACCATCGTCGTCGGCGTGGTGCTCCTGTCGGTGATCCAGGGCCTGACCCCTGTACTGATGACCGCGGGGGGCCTGCCGGTGAACGTGCTGATCGGCGCGGCTGGGGACGGCACCGCCGCGCTGGTGCAGTCGGCGGTGATCGCCGGGCTCGTGCTGGCCGCCGCCGACGTGTTGGTCGTGATGCGGCGGAACCGCAAGCGCACCCGGATGACCAAGAAGGAGGTCACCGACGAGCACAAGAGCTCGGAGGGTGACCCGATGATCCGCTCGCAGCGTCGTGCCCGCCAGCTGGCGATGAGCCGCAACCGCATGATCGCCGCCGTCGCCACCGCCGACGTCGTGCTGATCAACCCCACCCACTTCGCCGTCGCGCTCCGGTACGAGCCCGGCAAGTCCGCACCCCGGGTCGTCGCCAAGGGCGCCGGGGTGATCGCCGCCCGCATCCGCGAGCAGGCCGAGACCGACACGGTGCCCATCGTCAGGGACATCCCGCTCACCCGGGCGCTGCACGGTGCCTGCGAACTCGGCCAGGAGATCCCGGTCGAGCTGTACAACGCCGTGGCCCGGGTGCTCGCATTCGTCCTGGCCCTGAAGACCCGCGGCTCCCGGGCCGGCGTGCACACCATGACGCATCAGACCCAGACCCAGACCCGTCCCACCCGCCCCTCGGAGGCCACCTAAGTGAACAGCACGCTCGCAAAACTCGCCGTTCCCATCGGGGTGGTCGGCATCATCCTGCTGCTGGTGGTGCCCGTCCCCGCCGGGCTGCTCGACGTTCTCATCATCGTGAACATCCTGCTCGCCCTGGTGACGCTGCTCACCACCATGTTCGTCAAGAAGCCGTTGGACTTCTCGGTGTTCCCGTCGCTGCTGCTCGTGGCGACCCTGTTCAGGCTCGGCCTCAACGTCGCCTCCACCCGGCTGGTGCTGGGGGAGGGCTATGCCGGCCAGGTGATTGCCTCGTTCGGCCACGTCGCCGTCGGCGGGTCGATCATCATCGGCGCGGTGATCTTCCTGATCCTGGTGGTCATCCAGTTCGTCGTGGTCACCAAGGGCGCCGAACGTGTCGCGGAGGTGGGCGCCAGGTTCACCCTCGACGCCATGCCCGGCAAGCAGATGGCCATCGACGCCGACCTCAACGCCGGCCTGATCACCGATGTGCAGGCCAAGGACCGGCGCGCCGAGGTCTCCGCCGAGGCCGACTTCTACGGCGCCATGGACGGCGCCTCCAAGTTCGTCAAGGGTGACGCCATCGCCGGCCTCATCATCATCATCATCAACCTGATCGGCGGAATCGCGATCGGCATGCTGCAGCGCGGCATGGAGGTCGGCGACGCTCTGAACACCTACGCCCTGCTCACCATCGGCGACGGCCTGGTCACCCAGATCCCCGCCCTGCTGATGGCCGTGTCCACCGGCATGATCGTCACCCGCTCCAACGCCGAGTCCGACATCGGTGCCACGGCGTCGGCCCAGCTCACCCAGTCGCGCACCGCGTTGATGATCGCCGGCGCCGCCGCGATCCTGATGGCGCTCATCCCCGGCATGCCGATCATCCCGTTCATCATCGTCGGCGCCGGCCTGATCATCATCTCCCAGCGGATCAAGGGCAACGAGGCCAAGGCCAAGGCCGGCGCCGCGTCGGCGGCGGCCATGGAGAGCCTCGCGCCCCGGTCGGACACCGCCGAAGACCTCATCGAGCAGATGCGCGTGCACGCGCTGGAGATCCAGCTCGCCCCCGACCTCGTCGACCTGGTCTCCGGGGCCTCCGACGACCTGCTCGCCCGGGTGCGGGCGCTTCGCCGCAAGGTCGCGATCGACCTCGGCGTGGTCGTGCCGCCGGTGCGCACGAGGGACAACATCGACCTGCCGCCGTCCACCTACGCCATCCGCATCGCCGGGGTCGAGGCCGGCCGCGGCGTCGCCCCGGCCGGCAAGGTGCTCGCTCTCGGCGACAACCTCGAGTCCCTGCCGGGCACCGCGACCGTCGAGCCGGTGTTCGGCCTGGTCGGCAAGTGGGTGCCGGGCGAGATGCGGCCCCGCGCCGAAATGGCCGGCGCCACCGTCATCGACAGGGTCTCGGTGCTCGTGACCCACCTGTCCTCGATCATCACCGGCAACGCCGCCCGGCTGCTCACCCGCGAAGACGTGCGGGTGCTCACGGATGGCGTCCGCCAGGTCAGCCCGTCGGCCGTGGACGACCTCATTCCCGGCCTGCTGTCCCTCGCCGAGGTACAGCGGGTGCTGCAGGGGCTGCTCGCCGAGCAGATCCCGATCAACGACCTGCCCCGCATCTACGAGGCCCTGTCGGTACGGGCCAAGGTCTCCGCCGATCCTGAGGGACTCGTCGAGGCGGCCCGGCAGGCGCTCGGCCCCGCGCTCACGGCCCTGTACCTGGACGGCGCGGTGCTCCGGGTGATCATGATCGAACCCGGGCTGGAACAGTCCATGCTCGAGGGCATGCGCCCCAGCGACCAGGGCAGCCAGATTCTGCTCGACCCGGTGCGGATCGACGCGATCCTCGGCTCGCTCCGCACGGCCATGGCCACCGTCGAGGCGAGTGGCCTCACGGCAGTGCTGGTCTGCGCGCCGGCACTGCGACCGGCCATTCGCCGCCTGGTGTCCGCCCAGGCCGGCGGCCTGCCGGTGTTGTCCTACGAGGAGGTCACCTCCGCGCGGGTCGCCATCGAGACCGTGGGGGTGGTCCGTGGAACCGAGACGATTGCGGCTTGAGGGCGCCACCCTGCCCGAGCTGCAGGCCCGGGTGGTCGCCGAGCATGGCGACGGTGCCCGCATCATCGCGGCCGAGCAGGTCACCGTGGGCGGCATCCGCGGCTTCTTCGCCAAACGCCACATCGAGGTGACCGTTGAGGTGCCCGCAGACGACCCCGCAGACATCCTCGCGGCGGTCCCCTCGGGGCGCCGGCGCGCAGCACACAACCGCGACGAGCTCAGCACCCGCCTCGGCATCGCGGCACTGCTCGACGATGCGGATGATGCCGAGTCGTTGTTGCACGGCGACCGGGCACCCGGGCCGACCATCGGTGGCACCGGCAGTGGTGCCGCTTCGAACAGCCCCGCTTCGACCGGCGCCGGCCCGGCCCGGCGCCGCGCCCGCCAAGCCGCAGCGTCACCGGATGTCGTGTCGACGGATACGCCGGACTTCGCCCGGCTGATGGACGAGTTGACCTTCGCGACGTCCCCCGCCCGGGCCGCCCAGCCTGTGGCTGTGCCGACGCCGGTGCCCTGGGCTGCCGTGGCGCCGACCGACGCCGCGGCGGCCGCCGCACCCCAGGATTCGGTGAAACTCACCCCGGGGGCGCCGCGGATCCTGGCCGGCCCCGGCGACCTGGTACTGCTCATCGGGCTGCACGACGATGTCCTCGAGGCCGCCCGGCTGATCTCCAACGGACCCACGGCACCGATCTTCGACGGCACCGACCACGCCGTGACCGACCGGCGGTCGGCCCTCGCCGCGCGGGCCAGGGGAGTGGAACGAGGCCGCGGCATCCTCGTGGTCCAGGGCCTGCCCGCCGGTCCCGTGGCCGCGCTGGGGGCCGACCAGGTCTGGGCCGTGGTGCACGCCGGCCGCAAGCCCTCGGACACCGCCCGTTGGGTGCGGGATGCCGGAGCCGACGTCAGCATCGACGGCATCGCGGTGCTCGGCATCGAGACCACCGCCACCCCGGGAACCGTGCGGGAACTGGGCCTGCCGATCGGCTGGCTCGCCCCTGCGCCCGCGGCGTCCGCCGGGCCGTCTGACCCGTTCGCGATAGGCTGAGCGGATGCTGGTTCTCACGCGCAAACAGGGGGAAAAGATCCTCATCGGTGACGACATCGTCATCACCGTGCTCGACGTCCGCGGCGACAGCATCCGCCTGGGCGTAGACGCCCCGCGGGGCATCTCGATCCAGCGCGCCGAGATTCTCAAGGCCGTCACCGAGGCCAACCTCGAGGCCAACCTCGCCGCGGACCGGGACGACCAGGTCGCGGCCGACCAGCTCAAGTCGAGCCTGGGCCTGCTCCCCGCCGCCCCGCCGCCGCCAGCCCAGCCCTAGCCCTAGCCCGAGCACTCCGGCCCGAGCCGAACCGCCGCCAACTGTTGCTCAAACGGACAATTGCGCCCGGCGTACCGGGCGCAATTGTCCGAACGGGCAACAGTTGTTGCTCGCGGGGCCTACTCGGCGTCGCGGCGGTCGAGTCTGGCCACGCCGATTTTCGAATCGGCCATGCCGTAGAACACGAATAGCTGCCCGTCGATCTCCTCGATCGCGGTGGGGAACACCACGTTCGGCACGATGCCGCTCGTCTCGTCGGCGGTCTCGGCCTTCAGCAACGGTTCGCTCGTGCGGCTGAGCACGGTCGTCGGGTCATCGGCGTCCAGGATCATGCCCCCGGCGGCGTAGTTCACCTTCTGCTGCTGGTCGAACGCCTTCGCGAGGATGCCCGTGACGCCGTGGTGCAGCAGCAGCCAGCCCTCCGGCACCCGCAGTGGCGCGGGGCCGCCGCCGATCTTAAGCTCCTCGAAGGCGAACTCGGGTCCGGCCAGAAACCGGTGCCCGCGCCAGAAGGTCAGAGCCGAGACATCCGTCACCGCGTCGGCGACGGGCACGTAGCTGATCCAGATGCTCTGCCGCTGGTCGGTGACGCCGGCCGGCACCCGAATGCCCTCACCGGGCTTGGTCTCGTCCAGGTCCCACATCGGCCGGTGCAGCACCGCGAAGCTCTCCACGCCGTCCGGCGCGGTGACGGGCTCGGGGAAGAACACGGTGTCCTTGTTGTGGAACAGGTTCAGGTCCATGTCCAGGGCCTCGTCGTAGGCGAACAGGGCCGGGCCGAGCCTCCGCCAGTCGCGCAGGTCCTCCGACACGGCCACCGCGGTGCGCGGGCCCAGTGGGCCGTAGGCGACGTAGGTCATCACGTGGAGGCCAAGCCGTGGCACGAAGGTGACCCTGGGGTCCTCGACGCCGGCGGTGTTCGCCCCGCGCTCCCAGCCCCGGTCGGGGGCGAGGACCACGCCCTCCCGCTCGACGCCGGTGGGCACGCCGTTCTCGATGATGACCCGGGCCAGGCCCACCCTGGAGACGTTGCCGGCGGCCACGAGCCGGGGGAGCAGGTACAGGGTGCCGTCCGGAGTGTGCCCGCTGCCGGGGTTGAGAACACCTTCGGCCTCGAGTTCGTTGCCGTCCTCCGGCGTCATGATGACGCCCATCCGGGTAAGGGTGTACGGGAAGGGTGCTGGTGTGCTCATGACTAACCTTTCACGCCCGAGCCGATGTCGCTCGAGACGAAGTGCTTTTGGAAGATGATGAAGAGGAGGACCATGGGGGCCGCCAGCACGCAGGCGCCGGCGAGGACGGCGCCGATCGGGTTCGCCGCGGTGCCCGCGATGTTGGTGAGGTAGTTCGCCAGCGAGACCGCGAGTGGTTGCAGCGAGGCTTCCTTGGTGATCAGGAACGGCCAGAGGAATTCGTTCCACGGGCCGATGAAGGTCAGCAGCACCACGGTCAGCAGCGCCGGCCGCACGAGCGGGAGCGCGATACTCCACAGGATCTTCAGCTCGCCGGCGCCGTCGATCCGGGCGGCGTCGAAGAGGGCCTTCGGCACCTGCAAGAAATACTGCCGGAACACGAGTACCGCCGTCGAGTTGATCGCGAACGGAAGGATCATGCCCGCGTAGGTGTCGGCCAGGCCGTAGTCCCTGGCGATCATCACGTAGAGCGGGATCATCAGCAGCTGGAAGGGAATCACCTGCACGAGCAGCATCAGCCCGAAGGTGACGCCGCGTCCGCGCCACTCCAGCTGCGCCAGGGCGTAGCCGACCAGCACACCGAACACGACGGTGCACAGGATGACGCCCCCGGCGAAGATCCCGGAGTTGACCAGTCCCTGGAACAGATTGATGCGGCTGTTGATGTCGACGTAGTTCTGGCCGGTGATGTTCGCCGGGTTGGGGAATGCCCCGGCGATGGTCGGGTCGGGTGCTGTCTGCAGGGAGCCGATCACCATGTAATAGAACGGGAACAGGAACAGCAGGGCACCGATGGACAGGACCACGTACCGCAGGATGTTCTGCCCCCGGCTCATGCCGTCGACCTTGCGGACGCGGGGGCGTCCGGTTCCTGCACGCACGTTTTTCGCCTTAGCGTGGTCTGCTTTGGCGAGGTCTGCTGCGACCGCCGGATTCTGTGCGTTGCTCATGAGTCGTCTCCTCCGGCCAGCTTGCGTTGGGCGAATGCCAGGATGAGCACGCCGATCACGAGGATGACCCCGATTGCGGCGGCAATTCCCGGCTCGCCCTGTTCGATGCCACGCTGGTACATGATCAGTACGGGCGACGACGAGGCCCCGTTCGGGCCACCGCCGCCGGTGAGCAGGTACGGCTCCGTGAAGAGGTTCGCGCCGGTGACCGTGGCCAGGAGCAGGACCAGCACGGTCGCAGGCCGCACGCCCGGCACGGTGATCGAGAAGAACATGCGGATCTTGCCCGCACCGTCCGTGGCCGCTGCCTCGTACAGCTCGTCGGAGACGTTCTGCAGGGCGGCCAGGTAGAGCAGGATGAAGAAACCCATCTGCTTCCAGGTGACGAAGATGGCGATCGTTGGCATCGCCAGGAGCGGGTTGATCAGCCAGGTCGGTTCAGGCGCCAGCGGACCGAGGATCTGGTTGACGAGGCCATTGCTGTTGAACAGGAACAGCCAGACGACGACGACGGCGACGCTGGCCGTCACGTACGGCACGTAGAAAGACACCCGCAAGAACGTACGGGCATGCACGACCTTGTTCAGCGCCGTGGCGAGCACCAGTGACAGCACCACGGTGAGGGGCACGTTGATCAGCAGGAATATGGCGACGTTGCCGAACGAGCGGATGATGGCCGGGTCGGTCAACACCTCCTGGAAATTCGCCAGCCCGACGAACGGTCGGTCCACTACGGCGCCGGGAGCGGCGAAGAAATAGTCGTGGAACGACATGTAGAAGGCGAAGACCAGCGGGTAGGCGAAGACCAGGAGCACGAAGAGCAGGTAGGGGGCGCTGAGCAGGAGCCCGAGGGGATTCCTTCCCAGCGGCTGGCGCCGACGGCCCCGGCGGGGGCCCCCGCCGCCAGGCCGTGCGGGCCTGGCGGCGGGGTTCGGGGTGACGCTCCCGGAGGAGACGGTCGAGGACATCAGACTTACGGCTCCGCGATCAGTTCATTGACCTTGTCTGCCGCAGCGTCGAACGCCTCGGTGACGTCGCCCTCACCGCTGATGACCGTCTTCGTCCAGGCATCCCGGAAGGCCTGCCAGGCGGCGACGGAGTTCGGCACCTGCGGCACCTCGACCGTGCGTGACGCCTGGTCACCGAACTGCTCGTAGGCCGGGTTCGCCGCGAAGTAGTCCGGGTAGACCTCGGGGAGGTCCTGGCGCAACGGCATCTGGCCGGTCAGCTCGAGCAGCTGGCCGTCTTGCTCCTCGCTGGTGGCGAATTTCAGCACATCCCAGGCCGTGGCCTGGTTCTCGCAGGCCGTGAACATACCGACGTTCTTCGCGTCACTGAAGGTGTAGGCGTCCTCAGGGGCGACGCCGGAGCTGGTGGGGAAGGGAACGGCGCCCCAGTTCACGACATCCTTGTAGACGGACACCGCCCACGGTCCCGCGCTGGCCATGGCGGCCACGCCGTCCGCGAACGAGTCACCTGTGTACTTTTCCTTGCCGGCGAGGTTCTCGGCGTATACGGTCTTCCAGAATTCGCCGACCGCGACACCCTCGTCCGAGTTGAAGGTGGCTTCGCCGTCTTCGACGAACAAGGTGCCACCGGTCTCGTTCCCGTAGGCCGGGTAGAAGTCGAACCAGCTCTGGAAGAACTCGCTCGTTGCCGACGGGTTGATGGCGTACTGCGACACGCCGGCGGAGACCAGGGTGCGCGCGGTGGCCAGGAACTCGTCGTAGGTGGCCAGCTCGGGGTTCTCCGGGTCCAGCCCGGCCGCGGCGAAGAGGTCCTTGTTGTAGAACAACATCACCGGGTTGGATTTCCACGGCATCTGGTAGAACTTGCCGTCCTCGCTCGCGTACTGCTCGGCCAGGTCGCCGGTGCGTTCCTCGATGTAGGAGTCGCCGTCCTCGAAGCTGCTGAGGTCGACCAGACCGCCCTGCTTGACGAACTGCGGCACCGCGACCGGGGCGGTGTTGAAGATCAGGCAGGGGGCATTGCCGGCGGTGATGGCGGCGCCGATGACCTCCTCGCTGCTCTTGCCGGCCGGGATCTCCTGGGCCTTGACCTGCTCGTCGGGATTGTCGGCGTTCCAGGCGTCGACCATCGCCTTGCCCCATTTGACTTCGTTCTCGTTGTTCGAATACCAGATGGTGATGTCGCCGCGTTCCGTGGCCGAACCGGAGTCGCCGCCGCTGGAACAGGCGCCCAGGGTGACGATCATGGCCGCTGAGGTGGCGGCGGCGGCCAAGAGTCGGCGGGTTGCTCGCGCACTACGGTGCGGTCTTGTGGTGCTGCTGTGCATTTCCTTCTCCATTCATGAATCCGCAGCGGCTCTGCTGCGGCATGGTGTGTAGTTGACAAGGCTCTGTGCAGGTGGGACGACTAGCGGGGTGCAGGGACGGACGCCGAGTTTCGGATGATCAGCCGGGCGGCGGGGAGGTCGACGTCGTCGGCGCTTCCGGTGCGGATGAGCCCGAGGAGCGTGGCGGCGGCCGCGCGGCCCCAGACCAGGGGAGTGGCGCCGACGGTGGTGAGTGCCGGGTACACGTACCGTGCGAATTCGATGTCGTCGAACCCGGTGATCGACACATCCTCCGGCACCCTGATGCCGAGTTCCTGGGCCACCCCGATGCCGGCGATGGCCATCGGGTCGTTGGCGAAGACGATGGCGGTGGGCGGTTCGGACTGACTGAGCAGCCGCCGTGCGGCGTCGGCGCCGGCGGCGATCGAGAAGTCGGTCTCCATGATCTGGCCGTCCCCGAGACCGGCCGCGCGCATGGCGCTGGTGAAGGCCTCCTGCCGCCGGCTGCCGTGCAGCATGGCGGGGCTGCCGGCGACATGGGCGATGCGCCGGTGGCCGAGACCGGCCAGGTGGCGCACCGATTCCGCGATGCCGTGGGTGTCGTCGATCGACACGGCGGGGAACGGGCTGGGCTGGTCGGGCCGGCCGAGGGTGACCGTGGGCAGCCCGAGGTCGGCCAGGCACTGGATGCGCGCATCGTCGATGCGCAGGTCGCTGAGGAACACCCCGTCGACACGGCCGTCCGAGACCAGGGTGCGGTAGGTCTGCAGCTCGGTCTCCTCGTCGGGCACCACGCTGAGCACCAGCGCGAGTCCCTCCGGGGCGAGAACCGTTTCGACACCGGCGATGAAGGAGGTGAAGAACGGGTCAGACCCGAGCACCTCCGGGTCACGGGCGATAACCAGGCCGAGCGCGAAAGACCGCTTCGACGAGAGCGACCTGGCGCGCAGCGACGGTGTCCAGCCGAGGGCTTCGGCCACCTGGAGGATCCTGGCCCGCGTGTCGGCCGCGACGCCGGGCCGGTCATTGAGCGCGAACGAGACGAGGCCCTTGCTGACCCCGGCCTCCCTGGCCACATCGGCAATGGTCACCTTTGCGGAGCTCTTGACCGAATCCTGGGTGGACTGCACGGGGCCTCCTCGTTGATGGCGACCGGGCCGCATCCTCGGATGCCTGAACCGGTTTAGGGCCAACCTATACCGGTTTAGTCGGCGAAGTCAAGCACTTCTCACATTGAGGCGGCGGCCGCCCGAGCCTAGGGTGAACTGCACCATGGACTGGTTCGGAACCGGGGACTACGACATCGCACGTGAGGTGTTGCAACGGGGGATCGCCGCCATCTTCCTGGTCGCGTTCGCCTCGGCCTTGGCCCAGTTCCCGGCCCTCCTGGGTGACAACGGGCTGCTGCCGGTGCGCGATTTTGTCGCGCGGGTGCCGTTCGGCCGTAGCCCGAGCCTGTTCCACTGGCGCTACTCCGACCGGCTCTGTCGCCTGGTCGCCTGGTCGGGGATCGTCCTGGCCGCTGCCGTTGTGCTGGGTCTGCCGCAGCTCGGCCCGGCCTGGCTGGTGATGATCGTGTTCCTGCTGCTCTTCGCCGGCTACCTGTCGATCGTGAACGTGGGGCAGACCTTCTACGGGTTCGGCTGGGAGAGTCTCCTGGTCGAGGCCGGTTTCGTCGTGGCGTTCCTGGGCTCTGCCGACGTCGCCACGCCGCTGCCCGTCCTGTACTTCCTGCGCTGGCTGGTGTTCAGGCTGGAGTTCGGTGCCGGCATGATCAAACTACGTGGCGGGCGGGAATGGCGTGACCTCACGGCGCTGTTCTATCACCACGAGACTCAGCCGATGCCCAACCCGGTGAGCTGGTTCGTGCACCACCTGCCCCGGTGGTTCCATCGCGGCGAGGTGCTCGCCAACCACACCGTGCAGCTCATCGCCCCGTTCCTGCTGTTCGCTCCGCAGCCTGTGGCCTCGGTTGCGGCGGGCGTCATCGTGCTCAGCCAGCTGTGGTTGGTGCTCACCGGCAATTTCGCCTGGCTGAACTGGATCACCATCGTGCTGGCCGCCGCGGCGGTCGATGACGCTGCCTTCCGGTGGGTCGGCGGGCTGTTCGTTCCGGCCCTGCACGCGCCGGAGTCGGCGGCCGCGGCGGGGGAGCAGCCGGCTTGGTTCGTGGTTGTGGTGCTCGCCGTGACTCTCGGCCTGCTGGTGCTCAGCTACTGGCCGGCCCGCAACCTGCTGCGCCGCCGGCAGCTCATGAACGCGAGCTTCAACCCGTTCCACCTGGTGAACGCCTACGGTGCGTTCGGCACCGTCACGAAGGAGCGGTTCGAGGTGGTCGTCGAGGGCAGCGACTCCGCCGACCCGCGGGACCCCACGGCCTGGCGGGCCTATGAGTTCCGCGGCAAGCCCGGTGACGTGGCCCGGGTGCCAGGGCAGTTCGCGCCGTACCACCTGCGGCTGGACTGGCTGATGTGGTTCCTGGCCCTCGGGTCACGCGAGTCCCGGTGGTTCGAGGTATTCCTGGCCCGGCTGTTGCAGGGCGACCGCGCCACCCTGCGGATGCTCGCGCACAATCCGTTCGCCGCGGCGCCGCCGCGCTATGTGCGTGCCCGGGTGTTCCTGTACAGGTTCAGCACGCCGGCCGAACGCCGGGCCGAGCACGTCTGGTGGGTGCGTAGTGAGGTGGGCACCCTGGTGCCGCCCGTGCGGCTGCCGGCCGACACCGAGGACGGCAGCGCGTCGTGACACGGCCTGGCTGGGCGGCCCGGCCGCTCAGTGCCCGCGCAGCTCCTCGATCTCGCGGCGCTCACGCTTAGTGGGCCGGCCGGCGCCGCGGTCGCGCATCGGCACCAGGGCCAGCTCCTCGCGTGGTGGCGGTGGCGGTGTGTTGTCCACGAAGCACTCGGCGGCCACGCTCGGACCCACCCGCTTGACGATGATCCGCGACACCACGAGAACCCTGTCGAAGCCGTTGGCCCGGATCCGCACCTCGTCGCCGGGCTTGATGGATTGGGCGGACTTGGCCCGTTCCCCGTTCACCCGAACGTGCCCGGCCCGGCAGGCTGCAGTGGCCTGCGAGCGGGTCTTGTACATCCGCACCGCCCAGGCCCAGCTGTCCACCCGTGCACTGCTCAACTCCATGCCTAGACTCTACGCGGGCCAGGGCTCTGGGTCAGCGCAGCACGACCCAGAGGATGAGCAGCATGGTCACCAGGAACCCCGTGAAGAAATTCAGCCGCAGGAACCGTTTCCAGCCGTTGTTGGCCCGTTCGGACTCGGCGTCGCTGATCGACCGGTACGGCCAGGCGGCGAGAACGTAGGGGATCACCAGCAGTGCGGCGAGCGGCCCCGGCCAGTCGGTGACCAGCATCAGCACCCCGGCCAGCAGCCAGAAACCGATGGCCAGGCGCACGGTCTGCGCGGCACCGAACGCCGTCGCGATCGAGCTGATACCGCCCTGCCGGTCGGGTTCGACATCCTGCACGGCACCGAAGGCGTGGCTGGCGATGCCCCAGAAGAAGAACGCCGCCAGCACCGCGACGAGGTCTGGCGTGACCAGGGCGCCCGCCACGGCGAGCCCGTACACTGCCGGGCTCACGAAGTGGATGCTCGAGGTGACCGAGTCCAGCACCGGCCGCTCCTTGAAGCGCAGCCGGGGTGCCGAGTACGCGACCACGGCGAAGAGGCTGATCATCAGCACCAGCCAGGACCCGGGGTTCGCGCCGGCGAGCACGAGCATCAGCAGGAGTACCGGCACCGCCGTCGCGACGCCCGAGATCAGCACCGTGCGGTGCAGGCTCTGTTCGAGCATGGCGCCCTCGACGCCGCCCTTCCGGGGGTTGCGAAGGTCGGATTCGTAGTCGAAGACGTCGTTGATGCCATACATGAGCAGGTTGTAGGGAATCAGGAAAAACAGGGTCCCCACCACCAGCAGCGCGTCGATGCGGCCCGTCGTGACGACGTAGGCGGCGGCGAACGGGAAGGCCGTGTTGATCCAGCTCAGCGGGCGGGACGACAGCAGCACCTGCCGAAAGGTGTGGCCGAGTCCGGCCGCCGCGGCGCCGGTGGGGGGAATCGACTCGGTCATTCGTCCTGCTCCGATCGTGGGGTGGTCCGGCGGCGTATGGGCGGCCGGGTGTCGCCGCCGAGCAGCGACCAGACGGCCGGAAGCAGCAGGGCCGCTGCCACCGGATACGCAAAGTCTTCCACTGGCGCGATTCCCACGAACACTCCGGAGATCAGGGCCGGGTCGTACGCGACGAGCCCCACCCCGATCATGATGTTATCGAAGACCGCGGTGAGCACGAGCACAGCGACCAGGGCGAGCCCGGATGCGGCGTAGAGCCGTCTGGAGGCCGGCCGCCGCCACAGGGCCGCGGCAGCCGCCAGCACCGCGAGGCCGAGGAAGATCGTGTTCAGCGTCAGGTAGTTCACGCGGGGTGCCGCCGCTCCAGCAGCATCCGCGCGCCCTGCAGGGCATTCATGAACAGGTAGCAGAGGAAGGTCAGGAAGAAGACCTCTTCGATCGGCAGCTCGGGGGCCACCTGCAGACCGGTCATGAAGACGGTCTCGCCGCGGTAGAAGATGCCGGTACCGATCCCGACCAGGTCCCAGGCCAGGAAGAACAGCACCCCCGCCGCGAGCACGACGGCCGCGGCGCGGGGCGCCCGCCAGAAGAACAGGCCGAACCGGCGGTCGAGCACGACCATCCCGGTCAACGACACCAGCAGGGCAAGCAGATACGCGAAACCCGGCATCAGTGCAGAACGGCGGCCAGGGGCTCGGGCAACGGCCCGGTGCTCACGTCCCCACGAATCCGCTTGAGCAGGATCTCGGCGCTGATCAGGCACATCGGCAGGCCGATGCCGGGGATGGTGGTGCCACCGGCGTAGTACAGGCCGTCGATGTGCTTGGACACATTGGTGCCGCGGAAGAACGCGCTCTGCTTGAGGGTATGCGCCGGTCCCAGCGCCCCGCCCTTCCACGAGTTGAGGTCGTCGGCGAAGTCGGCCGGCCCGATGGTGCGCCGCACCAGGATGCGCTCGGCGAGGTCGGGGATGCCGGCCCACTCGGCCAGCTGGCCGATCGCGGCATCCGCGATGCCCTCGACAGCGGCCGAACCGGCGCCGTCGATGCCACCGTGGCCGATGCCGGTGTCGGCGGGCACCGGGATGAGTAGGAACATGTTGCTGGCACCGTCGGGCGCCACCCCGGGGTCGGTAGCGCTCGGCAGGCAGGCGTAGAACGACGCCGGGTTGGGCACCGAGGTCTCCTTGCCGAAGATGCGGTCGAAATTGTCGGCCCAGTCCTCGGTGAAGAACAGGGTGTGATGAGCGAGCTTGGGCAGCTCGCCGCTCACGCCGAGCAGCACCAGCACGGCGCCGGGGCCCGAGGTGCGCTTCTGCCACCAGCGCTCCGGGTAGGTCTGCTTGGCCGGTTCGACCAGCTCGGTTTCGGTGTGGTGCAGGTCGGCGGCCGAGACGACCAGATCGGCATCCAGTCGCACCGTCGCACCGGCCGCGTTGGTGTATGTGACACCCTCGACGGCGGCCTTGGCGCGCCGGCCGGCAGGGGTGGGCCCGCTGCGGATGGCCTGCACGGTGGCACCGATTTCGATGGTGACGCCCTCCGCTCGGGCCAGATCCACGATGCTCTGGATGAGCCGGCTGAAGCCGCCCTGCGGGTAGAGCACACCGTCGGCCAGGTCGAGGTGGCTCATCAGGTGGTACATCGACGGGGTCCGGTCGGGCGAGGAGCCGAGGAACACAGCCGGGTAGCCGAGGATCTGGCGGATGCGCGGGTCGCGGAAGTAGCCGGCAACGAATTTGTCCAGCGGCTGCAACAGGAGGCGGCCGAGCCGGCCCATCCTGGAGAGCACGTCTTGCACCAGCAGGGGCTTGAACGAGGCGAAGCTCGTGTACAGAAACCTGTCCACGGCCATGTCGTAGGTTTCCTTGGCGCTGGCCAGGTACTTCTCCAGGCGGGCGCCGGCACCGGGTTCGAGGCTCTCGAACAGACGGATGTTGTCGGCCCGCTCCGTGCGCACATCCACGGGCTCGGTGTCCGATTCGAAGAACACCCGATAGCCGGGGTCGAGGCGGGTCAGCTGAAACTGCTCGGCCGCGCTCGTGCCCATCAGCCGGTAGAAGTGCTCGAACACCTCCGGCATGAGGTACCAGGACGGACCGGTCTCGAAGCGGAAACCTTCGGCCTCCCAGAAGCCGGCCCGGCCGCCGAGCGTGTCGTGGGCCTCCAGCAGGGTGACCTGGTGGCCCTCCCTGGCCAGGAGTGCCGCGCTGGCCAGGCCCGCGATGCCGCCCCCGATCACCACAGTCCTGGTCGGCGCGTGTGTGGCCGGCGCTGTTCTGGTCGGGGCGGGGCGGGGCTGGCCGGTCTGGCCGCTCACCGTCGCCACGCCTGCGGGCCGAGCGAGGACGAGAGGGCGATCATCAGTTTCTCCGGATCCGGCACCCGAACGCGGGTGCTCATCAAACTCTGGGCGGGGGTCTCCCGCAGTTTCGCAGACAACCGGGCGAATAGCCGGTGGGCGGCGGTGACGGCGCGGCGGCTGCCAGGAGGCAGGAGCGGCAGCACCCGCGCGGCGGCGTCGAGGTCGGCATCCATGTCGTCCAGCAGCAGGTTCTTCTGCGATTCGGTGAGCCGGGTGAGGTCGATACCCGGGAAGTAGTTGCGCCCCAGCGCATCCCGGTCGGCGGCCAGATCGCGCAGAAAATTCACCTTCTGGAACGCGGCGCCGAGGCTGCGGGCACCGTGTTCGAGGACGGCCCGCTCCTGCGGTGTCCGGGGGGACTCGCGCAGAAAGCTGCGCAGGCACATCAGCCCGACGACCTCCGCGGACCCGTAGATGTACTCGGCGACACCCGCCTCGGTGAACGGGGCCGGGTCGAGGTCTCGACGCATCGAGGAGAAGAACGGGCGGGTCAGGGCCGGGTCGATGCCGACCCGGCGGGCGGTGACGGCGAACGCGTGCACCACCAGGTTGGTGCTGAAGCCGCGCGCCATCGCGCGCTCGGTTTCGTGCTCGAGATCGTCGAGCAGCTCGCGCTGTCCGGCCAGGTCGATGCCTGCCCCGCTGGCGGCGCCGTCGACAATCTCGTCGGCGATGCGCACGAGCGCGTAGATGCTGCGCACCTCGTCGCGCCGTGCCGGGGCGAGCAGTCGGGCGGCCAGGCCGAACGAGGTGGAGTACTGGGCGATCACCGTATTCGCGCTGGCCAGCGCGGCGGCGTTGTAGCTGTCCAGGCCCGTAGTCTCCGCGCCGACCAGGGAACCGGCCGTGTCGCGGCTCATTTCTGCCGCGTCACGGCGCTGAGGGCGAGCTGGGTGAGGGTGGCGCGCAGCTCGTCGGGCATGAGCGGGCCCTGCAGAGCCTCAACCGCACGGCTGGCGTACTCCCGGGCGAGAGCATCCGCGGTGTCAGGGGCTCCGCAGTCGCGGAGGTGCCCGCGCACCAGTTCGGCCTCGGCCTCGGTGAGGTCGTCCTTGCCCAGGAACGGCGCGATCAGGGGCCACCGGTCGGTGGCGCCGGCGTGCGCGATCAGGGCGGTCTGCTTGCCCTCGCGGAGGTCCGCGAGAACGCTCTTGCCGGTCCTGGCGGGGTCGCCGAACACGCCCAGCAGGTCGTCGGTGAGCTGGAAGGCGACACCGATCAGGCGGCCGAACCGGCCGAGGGCGTCGATGGCCTCCTCCGGCGCGCCGGCCAGGACCGCGCCGGCCTGCAGGGGAGCCTCGAAGGAGTAGATCGCCGTTTTGTGTTCGAGCGTGGTGACGACCTGGTCGATCGTGAGGGGGTCCCGGCTGACGGTGTTGGTCACATCCGCGAGTTCGCCGGCTGCGGAGACGAACACGGCCCGGTCGAGCAGATCGAGCAGCCGGCCGCGCAGTTCGGCGGGAACCGGCAGCAGGGCCAGAGCGCGATGCGCCTCGCTCAGGGCCAGGTCGCCGGCGAGGATGGCCGCTGTGGCGGCCCAGGCCTCGGCCTGCCCGGTTGCCGCACCGTGCGCGATGGCACGTTCGGTGAACCGGCCGGCGATGTTGGCCATCCCGCGGCGGGACAGGTCGCGGTCGATCACGTCGTCGTGGATAAGGAACGCCGTGTGCAGGAGCTCGAAGCTCACCGCGACGGGTGTGGACAGGGTGCGGTCGGTGCCGCCGAAGCCGTCGTAGGCGGCCAGCACCAGGGCGGGCCGGACCCGTTTGCCGCCGCGGCTGGCCTGGTCCAGGGAATCCCAGAGCGCGACGTAGTGGTCGCCGTAGTCGCTGGCGCGCAACCGGGCCGCGGCGAAAAACCTGTGCAGTTCGGTTTCGACGCCCAGCGTCGCGATCTCATGCACGGAAGGTCTCCAGTTCGCGCATCTGCAACACCATCCAGGGACTGAAAGCGAACGGACTGGCCAGCACCGAGCGCCGCAGGGTCTCGGGCTGGGTCCAGGTGAATTCCATGACCTCGTCGGGGTTGGGCACCGGATCCGCGGATGCCCGCGCCAGGTAGACCGGGCACACCTCGTTCTCGACGATGCCGCTGCTGTCGGTCGCGCGGTAGCGGAACAGGGGCAGGGCCAGGTCGATGCGGTCGATGTCGAGGCCGAGTTCGAAGTCGGCGCGCCGGTGCACGGCGTCGGTGAGAGTCTCGGCCGGGGCCGGGTGGCCGCAGAAGGAGTTGGTCCAGACGCCGGGCCAGGTCTTCTTGGCCAGTGCCCGCCGGGTCACCAGGACCTCACCGCGAGCGTTGAACACGTAGCAGGAGAACGCCAGGTGCAGGGAGGTGTCGGCGCCGTGCACGCTGCTCTTGGCGGCGGTGCCGATCTCGCGACCCTCCTCGTTCAGCAGAACAACCAGATCGTCGGCAGGGGCGGCGTGCCGAGATTCGATGGTGTCGAATTCGATCGTGTGTTCTGCTGTGTGCATCACGGGACTTCCTCTCGTGCAGCCAAGATACCCGAAAAAGTACCTAACCGAGTTAGCGATATTCGAGGCTAGCATGGTGCCTATGCCTCCCGCCGTCATACCCGCCGCGGAGCCGAGTCGAGTCGGTTCCGACGCGTACTGGTACCCGGATGCCGCCGCCGGTGCCGGCCCGGAGCCGGTCACCGCGGTCGACGTGCTCCGCGCCGTGCGCAGGTTCCGCGCGGCCGACGTGGCGATGCGCATCCGGGCGCGCTCCGACATGGACATGAACGACTCCGACCTGGTCGCCCTGCGGCACCTGATCGCGGCAGAGGAGCGCTCGGAGCCGATCGGCCCGAAGGACCTCAGTGCCGTTCTCGGCATCACCTCGGCCGCCACGGCCAAGCTGCTCTCGCGGCTGGAGGCATCCGGTCGGCTGCGCCGGGAGCCGCACCCGAGCGACCGGCGTGCGCAGGTGCTGCACGCCACCCGGCGCGCTCACGACGAGATGCGGCGAACCCTGGGAGCGGCACACCAGCGGATGCTGGCCGCCGCCGAGAAGCTCACCGCGCCGGAGCAGCTCGCCGTGGTGCGTTTCCTCGACGAGCTCAGCGGAGCGATGGACGAGCCGGCCGACTCGGCCGCGCCCGACACCGACGCCCCCACCGCACCCTGACTCGCGGGTTTGCGGCGGCTGCCGGTGGCCGAGGGGCTAGGAAGCCGGGCGGTACCCTTGAGTACGTGATTATTCCCGCCGCCCAGCACGTGCACACCCTCCTCGCCTCGTATCCGGACTTCCCCCAACCCGGGATCCTGTTCCGTGACCTCAACCCGGTTTTTGCCGATGCCGTGGCCTTCCGAGCGATCATCGACGACCTGAGTGAGCGCTACCGGGGCCAGTTCGACGCCGTGGCCGGCATCGAGGCCCGCGGGTTCCTGCTCGCGGCCGGGATCGGTTACGCCGCCCAGTGCGCGGTCCTCGCGGTGCGCAAGGGCGGAAAGCTCCCCGGCACGGTGCTGACGGAGGAGTACGACCTGGAGTACGGCTCGGCACGCCTCGAACTGGAGGTCGGGCAGCTGCCCGCCGGGTCCCGGGTGCTCATCGTGGATGACGTGCTGGCCACCGGCGGCACCGTCGCGGCCACCGCGCGCCTCATCGAACGGGCCGGCTACCTGACGATCGGTGTCGGCGTGGTGCTTGAACTGGCCGAGCTCGACGGGCGTAGCCGTATCGGCGACGCACCCGTGCACACCATCGTCTCGGTCTAGCCGCGCGCTTTGTGACCCGTGTCGCACGGTTCCTTCGGCACGGGTCGTCTCCGATGGCACAGTTGTTGCTCGCGGCACGTGGTATTTCCGGCGGCCCGGGATAGAACGCAGGCCGCCGCGATTGCCACGTGCCGCCGGGGCTAACCCGCGCCACGACGCTCGTGGCGGGGTCAGGCTCGGGTACCGCTAGTAGGCTGCGGGGTTGGCCGACGGCTCGACGGCTGCGCCGGAGAGCACGGCCTTGCTGCCGGACACGCCGAGACGGCTCGCGCCGGCCTCGATCATGGCGAGGGCGTCGGCGTGGCTGCGCACCCCGCCGGAGGCCTTGACGCCGAGGGCATCGCCGACGGTTTCGCGCATCAGGCGCACGGCGTGCACGGTGGCGCCGCCGGCCGGGTGGAACCCTGTCGAGGTCTTGACGAAATCGGCGCCGGCGGCCACGGCCGCGCGGCACACGCCGACGATCTCGTCGTCGGTGAGGGCGGCGGACTCGATGATCACCTTGAGGATCAGGGGTGCGGGGATCTCGGCGCGCACGGCGCTGATGTCGGCTTCGACGAGATCGAACCGGCCGGCCTTGGCCGCACCGATGTCGATGACCATGTCCACCTCGTCGGTGCCCTGCGACACCGACAGGGCGGCCTCGGCAGCCTTGATCGAGCTGGCGTGCTTGCCGCTCGGGAAACCGCAGACCACGGCGACCTTGAGGTCGGCATCCGCGGGAAGGGTCAGCGGCAACATCGACGGCGACACGCAGACCGAGTAGACGCCAAGCTCAACGGCCTCGGCGATGAGGCCGGCCACGTCGGCCTGGGTGGCCTCGGGCTTCAGCAGGGTGTGGTCGATATAGCGGGCGAGGCCGGCGGCGTCGAGTGCGGGGGCGGGTGTGGAAGAGGTCATGCTCGTAAGTCCTTTGGGAGGGGCGGCGAGGTGTCCGCCTGGCTCGATCTTACCCGGCGAGCGGATGATGTTCCCTGGCGGGTGCGGCATGCTTGAGTTATGAGCGGGAGCGGTGATGCGTGGGTCTACGGCCCCGACGGTGCCAGGTTCTGGGGCCGGTACGGGGCGGCCGGTCTGCTCGTGCACCATCCGGACCTCGGGGTCCTTCTGCAGCACCGTGCCCTGTGGAGCCATCAGGGCGACACCTGGGGAGTCCCGGGCGGCGCCAGGCACGAGAACGAGAGCGCCCTCGACGCCGCGATCCGGGAGGCCGGTGAAGAGGCCGGTGTTCCCGCGCACCTGCTCAGGCTGAGCTTCAGTTCGGTGGTCGACCTCGGCTTCTGGTCGTACACCACGGTGGTCGTCCGAGCGCTGGAACCGTTCGACCCGATCATCAGCGACACCGAGAGCATCGCGCTGCGCTGGGTGGCGCCGGCCGAGGTGCAGCAGCTGCCGCTGCATCCGGGTTTCGCGGCCAGCTGGCCCGCGCTCAGGGACCGCCTGGTCTGACCGGGCCGTCGCCGGCGGATGCGCCCACCGAGTCGGGCGCCGGTCGGCGCGGCGGCCACGGCACGAGGGCGGAGACCTCGCGCTGATAGGCCCGATAGCCGGGATGCCTGGAGACCGAGATGCTCTCGGTGAAGGCGGTCGATCCCGCGAAGAGCAGGGTCAGCAACACCGCGCCGAGTGCACCCGGCTGCAGCCAGGTGCCGGCGGCGATGGCGCCGAAGCCGGCGATCACCCACCACTGGGCGATCTCGCAGAAATAGTTCGGATGCCGGGTGAACCCGAAGAGTCCGCTCCGCAGAAACCCCGGGTCGGCCCCGCCCCGCGCACGGAGCACGGTGCGGGAGCGTTGGAAGTCCCACTGCTGCTGATCGGCCACGGTCTCCCCGGCGAGGAAGGCGAGGAACAGCACGGTGGCGACCAGGTCGGCGGCGCCGAACGGTGTCTGTGGGTGCTGCAGCCCGATCCACGCGGGCAGGGTGATGAGCAGCAGCAACAGATTCTGGTAGCCGGAAATGAACGCCAGGTTGAACAGGGCGAACTGGCGCCGGCTCATCCTGCGCCCCAGCGCCACCCACCGATAGTCCTCGCCGCCGGGCCGGTAGCCGCCCTTCCGCGCGAAATTGAAGGTCAGTCGCAGGCCCCACAGCGTGCCGAGCACGGCCATGACGACCAGCCGGGGATCGGTGAGCCCGCCGGCGACGGCGAACACCCACAGATAGACCGGCGGCAGCACCGACCAGGCCCGGTCCACCCAGGAGTACTCCCGGGCCAGAACCGATAGCAGCCAGGTTGTGGCGATGGCGGCCGCACACAGGCTCAGGCACACCAGCAGGGCGGATGCGGCGGCGGTCATCGGGGCGCCGTCCCCTCCGGCACCGCGTCCGCCGGCATCGCCTCGTCGAGCACCACATCGCTGGGCGCTTTGTCTGGGCGCAGGCCCCGCCAGCTCGGGTGCCGCAGCCGGCCGGCCGGTGTCCACCCGGCGAACTCCACTTCGCCCACGAGCACCGGGCGCACCCACGCGGCGTCGGACGCCTCCTCCGACGGAACGTCGTCGAACGGGGTGTCCGTCGTGGGCAGCTCGTCGAGCCGGCGGCGCAGGCTCGTCAGGTCGCGGTCGCGGAAGCCGGTGCCGATCCGCCCGGCGTACCGCAGCCGGGCTGTGTCGCCGGCCGTTGGCACGCCCACGAGAAGCGAGCCGAAGGTGTCGCCGCGGTGCCCGTTTCCGGGCCGCCAGCCGCCGATCACGACCTCCTGTGCCCTGACGTGTTTGATCTTCACCCACCGGTCGGTGCGGCGTCCGCTCCTGTAGGTACTGCCGGTCTCCTTGGCGATCAGTCCCTCCAGGCCGAGTTGCCGGCTGGTGGCCAGCACCGTGGCGGCGTCGCCGGAGAAGGACGGCGGCACCTGCACGGTTCCGGTGGCCGTCACACCGGCCTCCAAGGCCGCCCGGCGCTCCGCGTACGGCTGGTCGACCAGAGCCGCGCCGTCATTCTCGAGCAGGTCGAAGACGAAATAGTGCACGGGGGCCCGCCGCTGCGCCCGGCGCACATCACCCTCATCGGTGAGCCCGAGCCTGGTCTGCAGCAGTGAGAAGTCGGGCCGGTTCGTGGTGTCCAGGGCCACGACCTCCCCGTCGAGCACGGCGCCGCCGGTTCCCACGGCCGTTCGCAGGTCGTCCACGAGCTCGGGGAAGGATGCCGTGACGTCGTTGCCGTTTCGGGTGAGGAAGCGCACCTTTCCGCCGCCGTCGAGGTAGGCCAGCATCCGGATGCCATCCCACTTCATCTCGTAGGCCCAGTCGGACTCCGCAGACAGCTCGCGCAGGCTGCCCAGCCTGGCGAGCATGGGGGAGTATCGGGCCTCGGCAGGACCCCCGCCGGCCGGGATCGATCGTTTCGGTTTCATCAGGTGGATCAGCCAGTTGCGCGACTCCGCACCGCCGGTCCGGATGAGCGCGAACTCGTGTTCGGCACCGCCCAGACCGCCGTCCGGTTTGCCGTGCAGGGTGACGATCACCTCATCGTCCCGCCATTTCTGCAGCGAATAGGTGCCGGAATCCCAGATCGACATGGTGCCGGCGCCGTACTCTCCCGCCGGAATATCACCCTGGAATTCGAGATACTCCAGCGGGTGATCCTCGGTGTGCACGGCCAGGTGGTTGTGGGTGGGGTCGGCGGGCACGCCCTTGGGCAGCGCCCACGAGACCAGCACGCCGCCCTGTTCCAGGCGCAGGTCGAAGTGCAGGGCCCTGGCGTGGTGCTCCTGGATCACAAACGATGCCCCGCCACCCCCGGAGGGCGCCGGCGGTGTCGCCGTCGGCACGGGCTCAGGGGTGCGCCGGGCGTCGCGCTTGCTGCGGTACTGGTGCAGGCGGTCCTCGTCGGTCCGTGAGGCCGAGCCGGCGCCCGCGTCGATGGCGTCCGCCACCGGGCCCAGCAGGTCGGGGCGTCGTTCCAGTCGCTTCAGCACCTGCCGGTAATCCAGCTGTTCCAGTCCGGGCGACTCCAGCTCCCGCCAGGTTCGCGGTGCCGCCACCAGCGGCCGCAGCAGTCCGCGCAGGCTGTACGGCGCGATAGTGGTCTTGTTCGCGCTGTTCTGGCTCCAGTCCACGAAGACCTTCCCGTCCCGCAGCGACCGGGTCATCGCGCTGAGCACCTCTCCTGGATGGTCCGCTTCCAACGCCCGCGCGAGTTCATGCGCCACCTGGCCCACCTGCTCAGAGGTGTGGCTACCGTCCAGCGCCGCATACAGGTGGATGCCCTTGCTCCCGCTGGTCACCGGCAGGGTGTCCAGGCCCATGTCCAGCAGCAGGGCCCTGGCCCACCGGGCCACCTCCGCGCACTCGGCGAGGCCGACGCCCTCGCCGGGGTCCAGGTCCAGCACCAGCCGGTCGGGGCGGGCCGGGGCGCCCGCCACGTCGAACCGCCACTGCGGCACGTGGATCTCCAGGGTGCCGATCTGGGCGAGCCAGGTGAGGGTGGCCAGGTCGTTCACCAGCGGGTACACGGTGGTGCGCGCCTTGTGAGCGAGTTCCCGGCGCTCCACCCAGTCCGGCGTGCCCTCGGCCAGGTTCTTCTGGAAGAACACCTGCCCGGGCTCCTGGGGCGTGCCCACGCCGTGCACCCAGCGCTTGCGGGTCGCCGGCCGGTCCCGCGCATGGCGGATGAGCGCATCCGCGACCGCCGCGTAGTAGCCCAGGATGTCGGCCTTGGTGGTGCCGGTCTCCGGGTACATCACCTTGTCCAGATGGGTGAGGGTGACCCGTCGGCCGCCCACCGTCACGACCTCCCGCTGGGCGCCGTCGGCGCTCACAGCGCCATTCCCCGCAGCCCCCGCGCCAGTTGCCATGTGCCCAGCTTGCTCCACGCCCGCCCGCCGGTCTAGCCTCACCCCATAGGACGGGTGTGTACTGGGCTCTGGAGGACGAACGATGCGATCAATCTGGAAGGGCGCCATCACGTTCGGGCTGGTCAACGTGCCGGTCAAGGTCTACAGCGCCACCGAAGACCACGACGTCGAACTGCACCAGGTGCACGACGCTGACGGCGGACGCATCCGCTACCAGCGCCGCTGTGAGGTCTGCGGCAAGGTCGTCGACTACGCGCACATCGACAAGGCCTTCACCGACGGCGACAAGACCGTCGTGATCACCGATGCCGATCTCAAGTCCCTGCCCGAGGAACGCAGCCGCGAGATCGACGTCGTCGAATTCGTGCCCAGCGACCAGCTCGACCCGATCATGTTCGACCGCAGCTACTTCCTCGAGCCAGACGGTTCCTCGCCCAAGGCCTACGTGCTGCTGCGGCGCACCCTGGAGCAGACCGACCGCACCGCCATCGTGCACTTCGCGTTGCGGCAGAAAACGCGGCTCGCCGCACTCCGGGTGCGCGACGGCGTTCTGATGCTGCAGACCCTGCTCTGGGACGACGAGGTGCGGGTGGCCGAGTTCCCGGCGCTTGAGCAGGCCGTGAAGATCTCCGACCGTGAGCTGGACCTCTCCGCGGCCCTGGTGGACTCCTTCGCCGCCGATTTCAGCCCGGGCGACTACACCGATGAGTACCAGGCCCAACTGCGCCGCCTCATCGAAGAGAAGCTCGAGAAGGGTGACGCGATCGACACCGAGGCCACCTTCGGCGGCGCCGACGAGGAGGCCGGCGGGGGAGAGGTGCTCGACCTGATGGAGGCGCTGCGCCGCAGCGTCGACCGCAGCCGGTCCGGGGACGGTGCCGCCAAGACCGGTTCCGCCAAGACCGCAGCAACCAAGACGGCAGCAACCAAGACCGGTGCCACCAAGACCAAGGCCGCCACGAAGAAGCCCGCCGCCAGGAAAGAAGCCTGAGCCTCTTCCGTGGCCGCTCGATAGACTCGTGTCGTGACCGGGCCCGTTCCACCTCACCTCAGCTCCAGGGTGCTGACGGTGCCGAATCTGCTCAGTTTCCTGCGACTGGCGCTCGTCCCGGTCTTCCTCGCCCTGCTGGTGAGCGGTGAAGACGCCTGGGCGCTCCTGGTCCTCGCGGTGGCCAGCCTCACCGACTACCTCGATGGCGTGATCGCGCGAAGGTTCAACCAGATCACCCGGCTCGGCCAACTGCTCGACCCGGCCGCGGACCGGCTCTACATCTTTGCCGCACTCGTCGGGCTCGCCTGTCGCGATCTGGTGCCGTGGTGGATCGTTGCCGTCGTCGTCGGTCGCGATGTATTCCTGCTCGGCCTGGGAGTTGTGCTGGCCAACCACGGTTTCGGCCCGCTTCCTGTGCATCAGCTGGGCAAGGTGGCCACGTTCTGCCTCTTTTATGCCCTCCCGATGATCCTGCTCGGCCAGGCGTTCCCCGAGCTGTCCTGGTGGTCGCAGCCCGTCGGCTGGGCGTTCGGTCTCTGGGGCGCCTACCTCTACTGGTGGGCCGGGGCCATCTACGCGATTGAAACGGTTCGGGTGATTCGGCTTCCGCGCGCTTGAAGGTCCGTTCCATCCGATACGATTTACCCAGTAGGAGGTGCACCGTGGTCGATCCCGACGACAAGAAAGAACCCGTGCGTAAGGTGGCGCCTGAGAATGCCACGGGCAACGTCGACACGACGATGACGTTCAGCCAGGAGTTCGCGGCGTCCTTGGCCGCGCTCGACGCCAACGTCACCGTCGAGGAGCAGGAGGCCATTGCGGCGCTGCCCTCAGGGTCAGCCCTCCTGGTGGTGCGCCGCGGTCCCAATTCGGGTGCGCGTTTCCTCCTGGATGCCGATGTCACCACGGTGGGACGACACCCGAATGCCGACATCTTCCTCGATGACGTCACGGTGTCGCGTCGCCATGCCGAATTCCTGCGCAACGGCCGCATCTTCCAGGTGAAAGACCTGGGATCGCTCAACGGCACGTATTTTGACGGCGAACGCATCGACCTGGCCGTCCTCACCGACGGATCCGAAGTTCAGGTCGGCAAATTCCGCCTCACGTTCTACGCCTCGCGGCTCGACCTCGTTCACCTGGCGAGCGACTAGTGTCGGCGTCCTCCGCCCAGGCCAGACTGCCGGGCGCGACGTCACTCTTGAGTATCGGCCAGGTCCTGGCCCGGTTGACACCGGAATTCCCGGACCTGACCCCGTCCAAACTGCGGTTCCTTGAGGAACAGGGGCTTGTCTCCCCGGCACGCACGGAGTCCGGCTACCGCAAGTTCAACGGCGGCGACGTTGACAGGCTGCGCCTGATTCTGTCGATGCAGCGCGACCACTACCTGCCGCTGAAGGTGATCCGCGCCTACCTCGACGACCTCGACGCGGGCCTGTCACCGGTTCTTCCCGGCGGCGGGGCACCCGGTCCGAGCATGCTCGTGATCGCGCGACGCTTCACCCGCGAGGACCTCCTGCGCGAGTCCGGAGCCTCCTCCACTCTTCTGCACGACGCCGTCACCGCGTCGATCATCGTGCCGGCCGAACACTACGGCGACGACGCCCTCAAGGTGCTCCGCGCCCTGGTCGACCTGCAGCAGAGCGGGATCGAACCCAGGCACCTCCGCGGCTTCCGCGGTGCGGCCGAACGCGAGCTCGGCCTGATCGAGAGCGCCCTGGTTCCGCTGGCCCGCCGCAAAGACGCCTCCAGCCGCGCCAAGGCGGCCGAAATGGCCGTGGAGATCGCCGGGCAGCTCGAAGTGATCCGTGGCAGCCTGATCCGCTCCGCCCTGGGCCGCCTGACCAAATAAGTCGTAGACTGAAAGTTCAACGCACCGAGAACCAGCGTTCTCTCGACACGCCGACACGTTCGGGCGGATGTCATCGCTAGGGGCCGCCGGTCTCGCTAACGTTGAAGTGCGGCCTGAAGGTTCGCATCCACCCCCGAGAGGCGTTCTGTATGAGTGAACTCAATCCCCGAGATGATTCGTCTCGGTACGGTCAGGGGCTGCTCTTCACCGACGGGATGCCCGAGCTCGACGAGAACTCCGGCTACCGGGGCGCCGTCGCGGCCCGCGCCGCGGGTATCAGCTACCGCCAGCTCGACTACTGGGCCCGCACCGAACTCGTGGAGCCCACGGTTCGCGGTGCGGCCGGCTCCGGCTCGCAGCGACTCTACGGCTTCCGCGACATCCTGGTACTCAAGCTCGTCAAACGTCTGCTCGACACCGGCATCTCCCTGCAGCAGATCCGCACCGCGGTCAACCAGCTGCGCGAATCAGGCGTCAACGACCTGGCCCAGACCACCCTCATGAGCGACGGCGCCAGCGTCTACCTCTGCACCTCCAACGACGAGGTCATCGACCTCGTCAGCCGCGGCCAGGGTGTCTTCGGCATCGCCGTCGGCAAGGTCCTGCGCGAGGTGGAAACCACCCTCGTCGAACTCGACACCCAGACGGCCGACCCGTCCGACGAGCTCGCCGCCCGTCGCGTCTCCCGCAAGGTCTCCTAGCCGCAGGAACTGTGAGAAAAGCCCCGAAAACGTTCGCGTTTCGGGGCTTTTCTCACAGCTCGAGAGCTCTTAGCGCGCGGGGACTTCCGCGTACTCGCCGATGCGTGCGGTGCGCAGGACCCGGTCCAGCAGCTGGTCGAAGTAGTGCGCCATCTCCTGGGCGCTGTCGCCCGGCCAGGTGTGCAGGGGCTTCGCGGCGCCCTGGGCCTGCTGCAGGCTGGTGCGCTCCGGAAGCTGCGGGCTGAGCACCAGCGGTCCGAACATGTCGCGCAGTTCCTTGATCCGGAACTGGTGCTCCAGTGACGCGGTGCGGGCGCGGTTGACGATGATGCCCAACGGCTGCAGCCGGGGGCTGAGGCCACGACGGATTTCCTCGATCGCGCGCAGGGCACGGTCGGCGGCGGCCACCGAGAACAGGCCGGGCTCGGTGACCACGGCAACCCGGTCGCTGGCGGCCCACGCGGTGCGCGTGAGCGCGTTCAGCGAGGGGGCACAGTCGATCAGCACGAGGTCGTAGTCCTTCTCCACCGTGGAGAGGGCCTCCTCGAGCTTCCAGATGTCCCGGATGCTGGGGTGCGGGCCGTCGAAATTAATGGCGGAGGGGCTGCCGATCATGACGTCGATCGTGCCGGGGCGACCGCGGGTCCAGCCGCTGGGCGCGATGGCGGCCCGAACGACTTTTTCCTTCGGCGAAGCCAGCACGTCGGCGACGTTGAGGTGGCCGGCGAGCTGGATGTCGAGCCCGGTAGAGACATCTGATTGCGGATCGAGGTCGACCACGAGGGTCCGAACACCGCGGGCGAAGGCGGCAGAAGCCAGACCAAGGGTTACCGTGGTCTTGCCTACCCCTCCCTTGAGGGAGCTAACGCTAAGTACGTGCACAAGTAGATACGTTACCTTCACTAGTCTTAGAGAACCTAACCGTCAGCTGTGTGCCGCTCCCGGATCGAAAGGTCTCTATGTTCACCAAAATCCTCGTCGCCAACCGTGGAGAGATAGCAATCCGCGCGTTCCGCGCCGCCTATGAACTGGGCGCGAAAACCGTCGCCGTCTTCCCGTTCGAAGACCGCAATTCACTGCACAGGCTGAAGGCCGACGAGGCTTACGAGATCGGCGAACCCGGACACCCCGTCCGCGCCTACCTCGATGTGTCCGAGATCATCCGGGTGGCCAAGGAGAGCGGCGCAGACGCCATCTACCCCGGCTACGGATTCCTCTCCGAGAACCCCGAGCTCGCCGAAGCGGCCAAGGCCGCCGGCATCACCTTCATCGGGCCGGGCTCGCACGTGCTCGAGATGGCCGGCAACAAGGTCACCGCCAAGGAACACGCCATCGCTGCCGGTGTGCCCGTCCTCAAGTCCAGCGCGCCGTCGCGAGACGTCGAGGAGCTCATCGCGGCCGCAGAGAAGATCGGCTTCCCCATCTTCGCCAAGGCCGTCGCCGGCGGTGGTGGACGCGGCATGCGCCGCGTCGCCTCCATGGCCGATCTGCGCGGTTCCCTCGAAGAGGCCATGCGCGAGGCCAACAGCGCCTTCGGTGACCCCACCATGTTCCTCGAGCAGGCGGTGCTCCGGCCCCGCCACATCGAGGTGCAGATCCTTGCGGACGCCACGGGCGAGACCGTGCACCTGTTCGAGCGCGACTGCTCGGTGCAGCGCCGCCACCAGAAGGTCATCGAGATCGCACCGGCCCCCAACCTGCCGGAGGAGATCCGTCAGCGACTGCACGCCGACGCCGTGGCCTTCGCCAGGTCGATCGGTTACGTCAACGCCGGCACCGTCGAATTCCTGCTCGACACCGTCGGCGAACGCGCCGGCCAGCACGTGTTCATCGAGATGAACCCGCGCATCCAGGTGGAGCACACCGTGACCGAGGAAGTCACCGACGTCGACCTCGTGCAGTCCCAGATCCGCATCGCCGCGGGGGAGACCCTGGCCGACCTCGGCCTGGGCCAGGACACGATCAAACTGCGTGGCTTCGCCCTGCAGTGCCGCATCACCACAGAGGACCCCACCGCGGGATTCCGCCCGGACACCGGCAAGATCACCACTTACCGCTCGCCCGGCGGCGCCGGCATCCGCCTGGACGGCGGAACCATCAACCCCGGCGCGCAGATCAGCCCGCACTTCGACTCGATGCTCGCCAAGCTCACCTGCCGCGGCCGCGACTACGCGTCCGCCGTCACCCGCTCCAAGCGCGCGCTGGCCGAGTTCCGCATCCGCGGCGTCTCCACCAACATCGCCTTCCTGCAGGCCGTGCTGGAAGACCCCGACTTCGCCAACGGCGACCTGAGCACCTCCTTCATCGACGAGCGTCCGCAGCTGCTGCGTGGCCGGGCCTCCAAGGACCGCGGCACGAAGATCCTCAACTGGCTCGCCGACGTCACCGTGAACCAGCCCAACGGTGTGCCCCTGACCCTGCTGAACCCCGCAGAGAAGCTGCCCAAGCTCGACCTGTCCATTCCGGCGCCGGAGGGTTCGCGGCAGAAGCTGCAGCTGCTCGGTCCGGTCGGCTTCGCCAGCGCCTTGCGCGCCCAAACCGCGCTGGCCGTCACCGACACGACCTTCCGTGACGCCCACCAGTCGCTGCTGGCCACCCGGGTGCGCACCAAGGACCTCGTCGCCGTGGCTCCCTACGTGGCCAGGCTCACCCCCGAACTGCTCTCGGTCGAGGCCTGGGGCGGTGCCACCTACGACGTGGCCCTCCGCTTCCTCGGCGAAGACCCGTGGGAGCGTCTCGGCGCCCTGCGCGAGGCCCTGCCGAACATCAACATCCAGATGCTGCTGCGCGGCCGCAACACCGTGGGCTACACCCCGTACCCCACCGAGGTGACGGATGCGTTCGTCCGCGAGGCCAGCGATTCAGGTGTTGACATCTTCCGCATCTTCGACGCTCTCAACGACGTCAACCAGATGCGTCCGGCCATCGACGCCGTGCTGAACACCGGCGACAGCGTTGCCGAGGTGGCGCTCTGCTACACCGGCGACCTGCTCGATCCTGCCGAGGACCTCTACACGCTCGACTACTACCTGCGCCTGGCCGACCAGATCGTGGCGTCCGGCGCGCACATCCTGGCCATCAAGGACATGGCCGGGCTGCTGCGGCCCGCCGCCGCCGCAAAGCTCGTCACCGCGTTCCGCGAACGCTTCGACCTGCCGGTGCACGTGCACACGCACGACACCCCCGGCGGCCAGCTAGCGACCCTGCTGGCGGCCTCCCAGGCCGGAGCCGACGCCGTGGACGTGGCCAGCGCCCCGATGGGCGGCACCACCAGCCAGCCGTCGGCGTCCTCCCTCGTGGCCGCGCTCGCTCACACCGAACGGGACACCGGCATCTCCCTCCAGAACGTCTGCGACCTCGAGCCGTACTGGGAAGACGTGCGCCGGGTCTACCACCCCTTCGAATCGGGCCTCCGCGCCCCCACCGGCCGGGTGTACAAGCACGAGATCCCGGGCGGGCAGCTGTCCAACCTGCGCACCCAGGCCATCGCGCTCGGCCTCGCCGATGACTTCGAGCTCATCGAAGACATGTACGCGGCAGCGAACGAGATCCTGGGCCGCGTGCCCAAGGTGACTCCGTCCTCCAAGGTCGTCGGTGACCTGGCCCTGTACCTCGCGGCCGTGAACGCCGACCCGGCCGATTTCGAAGCCAACCCTTCCAAGTACGACGTGCCGGACTCCGTGGTGGGCTTCATGGCCGGCGAACTCGGCGACCTGCCGGGCGGCTGGCCGGAGCCCTTCCGCAGCAAGGTGCTCGAGGGCCGCAGCATCCGGGTGAGCACGACCGAGCTGACCGACGAGGAACGTACCGCCCTCGACGCCGACAGCCCCACTCGACGCGCCATGCTCAACCAGCTGCTCTTCCCGGCTCCCACCCGGACCTTCCAACAGATCCGCGAACTCTTCGGCGACCTGTCCGTGGTCGACACTGTCGACTACCTTTACGGTCTGCGGCAGGGCACCGAACACTCGGTCGAGATCGACAAGGGTGTGCGGCTCTACGTCGGGCTCGAGGCGATCGGCGAGGCCGACGAGAAGGGCATGCGCACCGTCATGACCATTCTCAACGGGCAGCTGCGTCCGGTCTTCGTGCGTGACCGCAGCATCGCCGTGGTCAGTAAGGCGGCCGAGAAGGCCGACGCCAACCAGCCCGGCCAGATCGCCGCACCGTTCTCCGGTGTGGTCACCCTGCAGGTCGCCGATGGCGACCACGTGACCGCCGGCCAGAGCGTCGCGTCGATCGAGGCCATGAAGATGGAAGCAGCCATCACCTCACCCATCGCCGGCGTCGTCGAAAGGGTCGCGATCCCCGCCACCCAGCAGGTCGACGCGGGAGACCTGCTCGTAGTGGTGCGGCCACGCTAGGCTGAGGCCTGATTTGGGGCCCATTCGTGGCCCGCGAAAAAACGAGGAGTCTGCTGTGACAGATCGACGGACAGACGATGCCCAACCGCACGATGAAGGCGACGGCCAGCTGAGCCCGGCCCCGGCAGGGGCCGGGTCGCCGGAGTCCGGTGCTGCCAGAGCGCGACCGGGTGACGAGTATCACAGCGAACTCCCGCCGCACACCTTCGACAACCTCGCCGCCGCCTTGCCGGAGAGCTTCGTCTCGCTCGGCGCCGCCGGCCTGCCCAGGTCCGCGGTAGCGCCCCGCGCCGCGCACGACCCGGCCACCCCGACGGCGGGCGCACACCCCGGCACTCACACCATCGAGATCGTCACCCCGCAGCCGGCGCGGGGCGTCACAGCTCCGCTGGGCGCGAGCGGCACCGCAGCGGCAGCGCTGTCCCGCAACACCGGACCCACGAGCGCGGCAACGGCCAGCCGGCGCGACCGCACCCGAACGGACGCCGTCGCCCCGGAATCCGCATCGATGCTCACCTCCGACCGGCTGCTGGAGATCAACCGCAAGACCCGGCGCCCGCCGAACGGCAGCTGGAACCGGTTCGTCTACAACGCCACCTTCCACCTGGTCAACCTGGGCGATTCGGCCGCCGTGCGCGCGCACCGGGCCATGGACGAACGCATCCAGAAGCAGTTCGAGGGCGGCGCGAGGTTCGTCCCGATCCTCACCCGCAAGGGCGGCGTGGGCAAGACCACCGTCACCGCACTGCTCGGCATGGCCATGGCCGACGCCAGGGAAGACCGGATCATCGCCGTCGACGCCAACCCCGACCGGGGCACCCTGAGCGAACGGGTGTCCAAGCAGACCAGGTCGACGGTGCGCGACGTCGTGACCAAGGCCGCCTCCATCGGCGGCTTCACCGATTTCTCGGCGTTGGTATCCAGGGACGAGACCCGTCTGGACATCCTGGCCAGCGACACCGACCCGCTCCTGTCCGAAGCGTTCGACGAGAACGACTACAACGTCGTCGCCGACCTGGCGGCCCGGTTCTACTCGATCGTCCTGACCGACTGCGGCACCGGGATCGTGCACTCGGTCATGCGCGCGACCCTGCAGCGCGCCGATTCCATCGTGATCGTGTCCGGCGGCAGTGTCGATGAGGCCCGGTTGGCCTCCGAAACGCTGACCTGGCTCGAGGCCAACGGCTACGGTGAACTCGTTCGCAACGCCATCGTCGCCCTCAATACCGCGACCCAGGGCACCAACCTGGTCAAGCTCGAGGAGATCGAGTCGCACTTCCGGTCCCGGGTTCGCGAGATCGTGCGGATCCCGTACGACCCGCAGTTGGCCGCCGGCAGTGTGGTGTCCTTCAAGGACCTCAAGCCGATCACCCGACTGGCCGCGCGTACCCTCGCTGCCCTCGTCGTCGAAGGGTTGCCGGCCGAGCGCCGCGCCTGACTCCCTCGCACCGTATCCGTTCCATCCGTTCCATCCGATCCATCTGATCCATCCGTTCATCCTGAAGAGAGTTTCCCCGTGCCCGAACGCCAGATCCGCCTGCTGGGCGATCCCGTCCTCAAGACCCGCTCAGAGCCGATCGGCACCATCGACGCCCGGGTGCGCAGCCTCGTCGAAGACCTGGTGGACAGCGTGAAGCTGCCGGGCCGGGCCGGCGTTGCCGCGGCCCAGATCGGCGTGAACCTGCGTGCCTTCAGCTACAACATCGACGGGGACATCGGCTATATCCTCAACCCGGTTCTGGTGGAGCTGGCGGGGGAGCCGGCGATGGTCGACGAGGGTTGCCTGTCGGTGCCCGGCCTGTGGTACCCGACCAAGCGCTACCCGTTCGCCAGGGTTACCGGCATCGACCTGGCCGGCAACCCCGTCGCGGTATCCGGCGAGGGCCTGATGGCGCAGGCTCTGCAGCACGAGACCGACCACCTCGACGGGCTGCTCTACCTGGACCGGCTCGACAAGGAAAACCGCCGTGCGGCGATGAAGGAAGTGCGCGAGTCCGACTGGTTCTAACCTGTAGAGGTTGTAGCCGACACAGACGAACGAGCTGCCCCGCTGTAGCCGGGCAGCTCGTTCGTGTGTGCGCGCCTAGTCTTGTGCGGTCTCGCGCACCGGCACGGCTGCCGTCATCGGGTTCGCACCGTAGAGGTTCTGGATCTCGGCGGCGAAGTCCCGGAGGATCACGTCCCGCTTGATGCTCATCTTCGGCGTGAGGTAGCCGGCCGCCTCGGTGAGTTCGATGGGCAGCACCACGAACTTGCGGATGGACTCCGCCCTGGACACCGTCTCGTTGGCGTGGTCGATCGCCCGTTGGACCTCGGCAAGGACCTTCGGGTGCACCGACGCGTCCATGAGGGACATCCCGGCGTCTTCGTGGTTGTTGTTCAACCAGACCGGCAACATCTCGGGGTCGAGGGTGACCAGCGCCGCGATGAACGGTTTCTGGTCGCCGACCACGACGACCTGGCCGACCAGCGGGTTCGACCGGATCGGGTCTTCGAGGGCTGCCGGAGCGACGTTCTTGCCGCCGGCGGTCACGATGATCTCTTTCTTGCGCCCGGTGATCGAGAGGAACCCGTCGTCGTCGAGGGCACCGATATCACCGGTCTTCAGCCAGCCGTCGTCGAAGACGGCGGCGGTGGCTTCCGGGTTCTTCCAGTACTCGGTGAAGACGTTGACACCCTTGACCTCGATTTCACCGTCGTCCATCACCCGCACCGAGACACCGGGCAGCGCCGGGCCGACACTGCCGATCTTGGACTTGGTGGCCAGGTTCACCGTGGCGGGGGCCGTGGTCTCGGTCAGGCCATAGCCCTCGAGGATGACGATGCCCAGGCTGTGGAAGAAGTGGCCCAGGTGAGCACCGAGCGGCGCGGAGCCGGAGACGGCGAATTTGACGTTGCCGCCCATCGCGGTGCGCAGCTTGCTGTAGACCAGCCTGTCGAACAGCGCGAACTTGATCTTCATGCCCAGCGGGATCCGCTCGCCGGCCTCGACCAGCTTGGAGTGCGCCACGGCGACCTCGGAGGCGGCCTCGAAGATCTTCCCCTTGCCGCCGGCCTCGGCCTTCTGCTCGGCGGAGTTGTAGACCTTCTCGAAGACCCGGGGGACGGCGAGGAGGAAGGTCGGCTTGAAGCTGCCCAACGACGGCAGCAGCTGCCGAGTGTCCGGCTGGTGACCCACCCGGACGCCACCGTGCACGCAGAGCACCGCGATGAAGCGGGCGAAGACGTGCGCCGTGGTGATGAACAACAGGGTGGATGCGCCGTTCTCGTCGGTGAGAACGGGCTTGAGGGCGATCCCGGCGTTGCGGCTGGTCTCAACGAAGTTGGCGTGGCTGAGCACGCAGCCCTTGGGCCGGCCGGTGGAGCCTGACGTGTAGATCAGGGTGGCGATGTCGGAGCCGACGGCCAGACGACGGCGTCGCTCGATTTCGGCATCCGGAACATCGACGCCCCTGGCGGCGAGCTTGTCCAGGTCGCCCAGGTCGATCTGCCAGACCGTCTCAACGTCGGGCAGGTCGGGGTGCACCTCATCGAAACGGGCGAAGTGGTCCGCGGTCTCCACGATCAACGAAGTCGCGCCGGAATCGCTGAGGATCCACTGCACCTGGCTGGGCGAACTCGTCTCGTAGACCGGCACGAGCACCGCGCCGGCGAACCAGACGGCGAAGTCGATCAGGGTCCATTCATAGCGGGTTTTGCAGGTCAGGCCGATCTTGTCGCCGGGCTGAATACCGGCGGCGACGAACCCCTTGGCCAGGGCGACGACCTGGGCGTGGAAGGCGGCGGTCGTAACCGGAAGCCAACCGCCGTTCTCGGGCCGGGAGAACAGAACCAGCTGCGGGGTCAAGGCGAGACGGTCGACCAACAGGTCGGTGACGTTCGCGTTCGGGTCTGAGGGAACGACGGCGGGCTCATCGAACTGTTTCACGGTAACTCCTTTGGCACCGGACGGGTAAGTGCGACCACTCTAGCCGCTGAATCGACACGAACCTGCGATTCTCCCGGCGGCGTAGTCATTTACTACACTCTAGGGGGTGCCTTGCGTGGTCGATCAGGTCGCTGCGTGCCCCGTTCCCTTTTTGAGCCGACCTGAAGAACTTCCTGTTGCTCCACCAACGAAAGGTGCGCTCGTGCACGCCATTGGGATTGACATCGGCGGAACCAAGATCGCTGGTGCCCTCGTCGACGAATTCGGAACCATCATCAAATCGGATCGTCGACCGACCGACGCCGCGAACCCGAGCGAGATCGAAAACGCTGTCGTGGAGATGATCAAGGATCTCTCCGCCGGCGAAGACGTCATCGCTGCGGGTGTCGCCGCTGCCGGGTTCATCGACGCCGCCCAGTCGACCGTGTACTACGCCCCGAACATCAACTGGCGCAACGAACCGATGCGCGAGAAGCTCGAGTCGCGCCTGTCGCTGCCGATCATCGTCGAGAACGACGCCAACGCCGCCGGATGGGCCGAATTCTGCTTCGGCGCCGGCCGCCTGTACAGCGACATGGTCACCCTCACTATCGGCACCGGCGTCGGCGGCGCCATCGTCTCCAACGACCGCCTGTTCCGCGGTGGCTTCGGCGTGGGCGCCGAGCTGGGCCACATGCGCGTCGTTCCCGACGGCCTGCCCTGCGGCTGCGGCGCGCACGGGTGCATCGAACAGTACGGCTCCGGCCGTGCGTTGGCCCGCATCGCCAACGAGTTCGCGGATGCCGGCGGCATCGGCCTGGGCCTGGCCGCCGCCCGTGGCAAGCGCGGCAAGCTCACCGGCAAGGACATCGGCCGACTGATCCAGGACGGCGACCCAGGCGCCCTCGCGGCGCTGCGCCAGTTGGGCACCTCGCTCGGCCAGGCCTGCGCCAGCCTCGCCGCGGTGCTCGACCCGCAGGTGTTCGTCTTCGGCGGCGGTGTCGCCGCGGCAGGCGAGCAGCTCCTGGAGCCCATCCGCACCGCCTACCTGGCCAACCTGCCAGCCCGCGGCTATCACCCCGAGGCAGAGTTCGCGATCGCGGAACTCGTCAACGACGCCGGCGTCGTCGGTGCCGCCGACCTCGCCCGCCGACACGTCACCGGTGAGTAGGCTGGCTGTGTTTCTCCACCGCGTGTTGCGCGACTGCGCCGGCCGGCATCCGCTTATCTAAGGACACCGATGTTCTACTGGTTCATGAAGAATGTTGTGGCCGGACCGCTGCTACTCGGCCTGTTTCGGCCCTGGGTGATCGGGCTGGACAACATCCCCAAGGAGGGCGGTGTCGTTCTGGCGAGCAATCACCTGTCCTTCATCGACTCGGTCTTCCTGCCTCTGGTGGTGCCGCGCCGGGTGGTCTTCCTCGCCAAGAGCGAGTACTTCACCGGCACCGGCCTCAAGGGCTGGGCGACCAAGCAGTTCTTCAAGGCCACCGGCCAGCTGCCCATCGACCGCTCCGGGGGCAAGGCGTCGGAGGACTCCCTGAACACCGGCCTCGCGGTCCTGAACGGCGGGGGAGCTCTCGGTATTTATCCCGAGGGCACCCGCAGCCCGGACGCCCGGATGTACCGGGGTCGCACGGGTGTGGCCCGCATGGTGTTGGAGGCGGGCGTCCCCGTCATCCCCGTGGCCATGATCGACACCGAGAAGGCCATGCCCACCGGCACCCGCATCCCCAAGGTGCGCCGGATCGGCATCGTCATCGGGGAGCCGCTGGACTTCAGCCGGTTCGAGGGAATGGAGGGTGACAGATTCGTGTTGCGCTCCGTGACGGACGAGCTGATGTACGAACTGCGCCGCCTCAGTACCCAGGAGTACGTCGACGTGTACGCCACCAGTGTCAAAGAGAAGCGCGCCAGCCTTTCACGCTAGGCTCGAATATCGTTCATCCCAGACCCGCGCTCGTGCGGGCCGCATTAGAGAAAACAGGCTCAGTCCCGTGGTAGACCCCACCGAACCGGTTGTAATGGCAGACAAATCTGTGATCGCCGGACTGGACTATTGGCGCACCCTTCCCATCAAGCAGCAGCCGGCCTGGCCGGATGCCGATGCCGTCGCGGCCGCCTCCGCCGAGCTGGCCACCCAGCCGCCGTTGGTCTTCGCCGGCGAGGTGGACATCCTGCGCGACCGCCTGGCCGAGGCGGCCCGCGGCGAGGCCTTCCTGCTGCAGGGCGGTGACTGCGCCGAGACCTTCGGCGGCGCCACCGCGGAGCAGATCCGCAACCGGGTGAAGACAGTGCTGCAGATGGCTGTCGTGCTCACCTACGGTGCGTCGATGCCCGTGGTGAAGATGGGCCGCATGGCCGGTCAGTTCGCCAAGCCCCGCTCCAGCGACTTCGAAACCCGCGGCGGCGTCACCCTGCCGGCCTACCGCGGCGACATCGTGAACGGCTACGACTTCACCCCGGAGTCCCGCGAGGCCGACCCCGACCGGCTGGTGAAGGCGTACCACACGTCGGCGTCCACCCTCAATCTCATTCGCGCCTTCACCCAGGGCGGCTTCGCGGACCTCCGCCAGGTGCACAGCTGGAACCAGGGCTTCGCCAAGAACCCGGCCAACCAGCGTTACGAGGGCCTGGCCAAGGACATCGACCGCGCCATCAAGTTCATGATCGCTTGCGGGGCCGATTTCGAGGCCATGCGTCGCACCGAGTTCTACACCAGCCACGAGGGCCTGCTGATGGACTACGAGCGCCCCATGACGCGGATCGACTCACGCACCGGAACGCCGTACAACACCTCGGCGCACTTCGTCTGGATCGGCGAACGCACCCGGGAGATCGACGGCGCCCACGTGGACTTCCTGTCCCGCGTGCGCAATCCGATCGGCGTCAAGCTCGGCCCGAGCACCTCGATCGACGACATGCTGCGCCTGATCGACAAGCTCGACCCGAACCGCGAGCCCGGCCGGTTGACCTTCATCACCCGGATGGGCGCCGGCAAGATCCGCGACGCCCTGCCGCCGCTGCTCGAGGCGATCAAGGCCAGCGACGCCATGCCGCTCTGGGTCACCGACCCGATGCACGGCAACGGCGTCACCACGCCCACCGGCTACAAGACCCGTCGCTTCGACGACGTCGTCGACGAGGTCAAGGGCTTCTTCGAGGCGCACCGCGCCGTGGGGACGCACCCCGGCGGCATCCACGTGGAGCTCACCGGCGACGACGTCACCGAGTGCCTCGGTGGCTCGGAACACATCGACGAGGCCGCCCTGGCGACCCGCTACGAGTCGCTCTGCGACCCGCGGCTCAACCACATGCAGTCGCTCGAACTGGCGTTCCTGGTCGCCGAGGAGCTCGCGGCCCGCTAACCCGCACGACCAGCACCACCGAGTTGCCCCGTTCCGGACGAGCTGCTCCCGTATCCCGGGGCAACTCGTCCGTAGCGGGGCATCTCGCATCTGACGCCAGCAGGAGACGGTAGGTCTAGCCGAAGGGGTTGGTGGGGGTCAGGGTGATGGAGCTGCCCTTGGCCGCGAGGGTACCTGCCGCCGGATCCGTCGACTTGATGCTGATGATCGCCGCAATGGCATCCGCGGCCAGGTTGTAGTTCAGCTTGAAGCCGAGGTCGGTGAGCACCTGCTTGCCCTCGCTCCAGGCCATCCCCACCACATTAGGGATCTCCACCGGCTCTGGGCCGCGGGACACCGTGAGGATGAGAGTCGAGCCTGCCCGAATCGGACCCTCCTCGGCAGCGGCGACCGAGATGACGTCGCCCTCTGCGATGGTGTCGCTGTAGGTTTCCTCGCCTGCTGTGGCGACGAGGCCCTTGTTTTCGAGGATGCTGACGGCGTCATCGAGCGACTCCCCACCGACGTCGGGGATGGGTCCGAGCGACACCACGAGATTGACGTTGAGCCCCTCGAAATAATCACCGCCCGCCGAGATGTCGCTGCCGTCGCTCTCCCGGCTGGCCGAGAGCACCAGGCCCTCCTCGACGTCGCCGTTGAACACCTCGTCGACCTCACCGGGAACGGCCTTCGCTTCGGCGATGGCCGAGGCGGCGGCATCCGCGCTGAGACCGGCCAGCGGCGGCAGCGTGATCGGCGCGGGTCCCTGCGAGACGTTGAGGGTCACCGTGCTGCCCTGGGCAACTCGGGCCCCGTCGCCGGGGTCGGTGCTGACGATCAGCCCGGCCGGGATCTCGGTGCTGTATTCGGTGCCCTGCTCGGCGACGAGGCCGAGCCCTTCGAGTGTCGCCGTAGCCTCCTCCGGGCTCACCGAAACCAGGGAAGGAACCTGGACCTCCGAACCTGGACCGGCACCGAAGTACCAGCCGACACCGCCGGCCAGGGCGGCCAGGAACACGATCAGGGCGAACAACCAGTAACCCCGGCGGCGGCGCTTCGTGGCACTGCCCGCGAGCTGGGCGGTGTTGTCGGGTTCGTCGTCGTCTGCTGGCGTGACTGCGGCGGCGGGCGCGACAGCCAGAGGGCTGCGGCCGAGGATTTGGGTTTCGGCGTCGGCCGATGCGGCCGCGATGCCCCGGGGGAGCACCATGGTGGCCTGCATGGCTGTGTCGCCTTGGGGCCTCACGAGTTTTTCCACGTCGAGAAGCTGGTCGAGCATCACTCTGGCATCACGGGGACGCTCTTCGGGGTCGCGTGCCGTCGCCCAGAGCACGAGTTCGTCGAGCTCGGTGGGAGTGCCGGGCGCGACCAGGCTGGGCATCGGCACGGTGTCGTTGGCGTGCTGGTACGCCACCTGCATGGGAGCCTCACCGACATACGGCTGCTCGCCCGTGAGCATCTCGTAGGTCATGATGCCCAGGGCGTAGATGTCGCTGCGGGCGTCGGCGATGCCGCGGGTGACGAGTTCGGGGGAGAGGTAGGCCACGGTGCCGAGCAGGGCCTGACCGGTGGCGGTGTTGTTGTTCACGGCGCGGGCGAGCCCGAAGTCACCGATCTTGATGCGACCGTCGTCAGCGAGCAACACGTTCTCAGGCTTGACGTCCCTGTGCACGATGCCGGCCTTGTGTGCGGCTGCGAGACCCGAGAGCACCGCCTCGAGGATGTCCATGGTCTGCTCGGGCGTGAGCTTGCCGTAGTCCTTGAGCAGGTCACGCAGCGTGATGCCGGGCAGGTGCTCCATCACCAGGTAGGCGATGTCGGCATCCTGGCCCTGGTCGAACACGTTCACCACGTTGGGGTGGGCGAGTCGGGCCGCGGAGCGGGCCTCCTGGATGAAGCGACTGCGGAACGCGTTGTCGTCGGCCAGGTGGCCGTGCATGATCTTGATGGCCACCCGGCGCTCGAGGCGCAGGTCGGTGGCGAGATACACGGTGGCCATACCGCCGCGGGCGATCCGGGAGCGCACCTGATAGCGGCCGTCGATGAGACGGCCGATCATGGGGTCTGTGGGGCTTTCGGTCACCCGATGAGTCTACGGAAAAGTCGGGCGTTCCTCTGGACGGCCCGCAGCGCGGCGTGACACGATTCGGTCACTGATCCTTCGGATCGCCGGTTTCAGCCGAGGTCGGCAAGCCAACTGCGGGCGGATGCTTCCCAGTTGGCGTAGAGGTCGGGGTGTCCGGACAGCTGAACGGCCTGTGCTGCCTGGGTGACCGTCATGGCCTCCCAGCCCGGGATGTCCAGGAGTCCACGGGTGATGCCGGGGTTCGGGTTCACCGATCCGCCGAAGAAGGCCCGGGTGGCCCGCTCCGCGTCCATGACCTGCTCCTCGGTGCCCCAACCGGAACTGGGGCGCTGCTGGAAGAGGCCGAGCGAATCGCGGTCGCCGTAGTCGATGTTGCGCATGCCGGATTCCTGCGCGGCGGCGGCCAGAGCCACGACGAGGGCGGCATCGCTCGCGCCGGCGTCCCGTCCGACGGAGATGATCAGGCGGGCGTTCGCGGCCATGTCCGCTGTGAGGGGCGTCACGGTACCGCGGGCCGGAGCGGGTGTGATGACCACGGCGGGGACAGCGTTGAGGACCGGTGCGGTGCTTGTGGGTGCGGGGCTCGCGGATGCGGCGCCGGGGAGGGTCAGCACCTGGCCGGGGTAGATGATGCTCGAGTAGCCCAGGCCGTTGGCTTCGAGGATCGCCTGCACCGAAACGCCGGCGCCGGTGGCGACCTTGTCCACGGTGTCGCCGGCCACCACAGTGTGGCTGCCGGGCGTCGAGGCCCTGACAGTTGTCGAGGCGACCGTCGTGACGGGGGCAGCGGCCGAACCGGAGGCGGGCAGCACGATGACCTGGCCGGGGAAGATGATGCTGTTGCGGCCGAGACCGTTCACGCTGAACAGGGCGTCGGTGGGCACCCCGTGGGCGGCCGCGACGCCGCTGAGCGTGTCGCCGGACTTGATGGTGTACCTGGTGAGTTCGGTCGCGACAGGGGCAGGGGTGGCGGCGACGGCGATCGGCGCCGTGGACAGGGTGAGAACCTGGCCGGGGAAGATCACGGCGGACCAGCCCAGCCCGTTCAGGGCCAGGACCGAGGCCGTCGACAGGCCGAACTTGCCGGCGATGGCGCTGATGGTGTCCCCGTCGACGACGGTGTACTGGCTGGGTGCGGGCGTCGCCGTGGCCGGCTGAACGGCCTGCGCCGGCTTCACGGCGACCTGCGGCACCGTGGTGCGGCTCTTCAACGGCTTCTTGAGGGCGGTGGCGGCCTGGGCCGGTGATGCCAGGTTGAGCACGATCGCGAGGGTGCTCACCACAACAAGGGGAATGCTGGCGAAGGCGCCGATGGACCGCCGCATTCCGGTCGGAGCCGGACGGTGCCGTGCTGAGCTGGTCTCGACGGGGGAGTCCGGTCGGACCGTCCCCGTTTCGATCTTGCTGGCTCTAACCGACATGACGCTCCGCTCGTTGACTACTCGTCGACAGCTGTCTCCGTGAGAGCTGACGTGTCCTCAACGCTGACACAGATGGAATGCCGAGTCAATTAACCACGCGGGTACGCCGCAGGAAGTGTCAGGAATTGGCGACGAAGCAGGGGTTTGTCGGCGATGACGAATCATGGGAAGCTTGAGGAGTGACCGAATCGTCTTCTGTTCAAACATCCGCCTCCGGCCCAGACTGGCTCGACATTCCCGACCTCGTAGAGGTCCTCGGTATCAGCCACAGCCGGGTTCGGCAGCTCATCGAGGACAAGCACCTGCTGGCCGTCCGCCGCGACGGCAAGGTCAGCGTGCCCGCCTCCTTCATCCGTGACGGCGCGCCGGTCGGTGAGCTTCGCGGCACCCTGATCGTGCTCGCCGACGACGGTTTCACCGACGACCAGGCCATGGAGTGGCTGCTCGAGGTGGACGACAGCCTCGGAGTTCCCCCGATCGACGCACTTCTGGCCGGCCGCAAGGCCGAGGTCCGTCGCGTCGCTCAAGCCCTGGCCTGATCGCACTTTCGATCCACGCCCCCGCGCCCCGTCGTTAGACGAGGTGGCGGGGTGCTGAGACACGCGCCGCGCTACTAGAAGACGCGCCGCGTCACCGTCCCGGCAAAGTCGGTCAGCTCTGCCGCGACCCCGGCCGCCACGTCCGAACCGGTCAACGCCTCCAGCGCCTGGCCGACGTTCTGCTGGATGAGGGTCTCCACCCTGTCGACGGCTCCGCTGTCCACGATGATCTGTTGCAACGACAAGATCTGATCCGGCGTCAGGTCGGGCCGGCCGAGCAGCCGGTCGACGGTGTGCAGCGAGGACGTGTCCAGGCGCTCCCTCGCCAGAGCGATCAGGACTGTGCGCTTGCCCTCGCGCAGGTCGTCCCCGCTGGGCTTGCCGGTCACTGCTGCGTCCCCGAAGACTCCGAGCAGGTCGTCCCTCAGCTGATAGGCGATGCCGAGCGGCAGGCCGAAAGCACGCAGGGTGTCCAGCTGGTCGTCGGTGGCTCCAGCGAGAGCGGCGCCGATCACGAGGGGAGCCTGAACGCTGTACTTGGCCGATTTGAAGATGATCACCCGCACGGCGCGGTCGAGGAGCTCCGCCTCCGGCTGGGTGAGCCAGGCGCGTTCCTCGAGGATGTCCAGATACTGGCCGGCCGTGACCTCGGTGCGCATCAGGTTGAACTCCCGCCGCGCGCGACGGGCGCTGACCCGGTCGGGGGCGTCGTCGAGGCCCTCGTCGAGTAGCTCGTCGCTCCAGCCCAGCAGGAGGTCGCCGAGCAGGATCGCCGAGGCCCGGCCGAAGTCACCGGGGCTGCCCGCCCACCCTTCGGCGCCGTGCAGGCTCTCGAAGCGGCGGTGAGCGGATGGCGCACCGCGGCGGGTGTCGGAATTGTCGATGATGTCATCGTGCACGAGCGCCGCGGCGTGGAAAACCTCCAACGCCGAGGCGACCGACACGATGCCTGCGGTCCCGCCCTGCACACCGGCGGGAGCGCCCGCCGCAGGGTGCCCGGGGGAGGCCGTAACGCTCTGCCAACCGAGGTGGGCGAACTGGGCCCGGAAGCGCTTTCCGCCGCTGAGAAACTGCCGTGAGAAGTCGACCAGCACAGCCAGGTCGCCGCTGATGGTCGTCACAATTGACTCACGCGTATTGATGAATTCGTCGATACGAGAATGAACCAGATCGACCAGTCGAGTGCTTTCGGTCACCTGCCTAGCCTAGCCATCTCGGCGGGACTAGAATTAGGGTCTAATCCGCTCGATCCCCAATTGGAGGAATGAGATGCCGCTTTCAGAACAAGAGCAGCGACTCCTCGAAGAGATGGAGCGCAGTCTCTATCACAACGATGCCGAATTCGTGGCGAGCGTTGGAGGCACCCGCCTCCGCCCCAACTACCGTTCTATTGTGCTCGGAGTACTCGCCGGCGTCGTCGGGATAGCGACTCTTGTCGCCGGTGTCGCGGTGCAACAGCTGTGGCTGGGTATCGTCGGATTCATCATCATGTTCGGAGGTGTGCTCCTGGCCATCACGCCTGGCCGCACAGCTCGGGCGACGAGGCCGTCGTCCAGCCAGCCCCGCCGTCCGGCTCAAGCTCGCAGCCAGCAGGGCTTCATGGACAAGCTCAATGACCGCTGGGACCGTCGACAGGACGGCCAGCAGTAATCACTCAGCAGTAATCACTCAGCAGTAACCACTCAGCAGTAACCAGCAGCGCCCGCCCTCACCCAGACGGCGGGCGTTCTGCATTCCCCGGCTCCCGGCTCCCGTCGCCCGCCACCCCGAACCCTCCCTTTTCACCCACTTCGTCTCACCAAATAGGACCGGCCACCAGGTCGGTCCATTTTTGCGCCCAAAATGTCCCCAAACGGCCCCAAAGCGTGGGATTTTCCTCCACCCAATGATTCCCAGTGTTTTCAGGGAATAATCAAGCAAGTTCGCAGCAATATCGCGCGTTTTCCAGACGCGGTGGTTGATAGTGGAGTAAAGTGGAGCAACACCTGACCTTGGCCGGAAGAGAGGGGTGATGAATGTTCCTCGGGACCTATGCCCCCAAGCTCGACGAAAAAGGACGCGTCATCCTGCCGGCCAAGTTCCGCGAGGAACTCTCGACCGGCATCGTCATGACGCGCGGCCAGGAACGGTGCCTGTACGTCTTCACCTCGCGTGATTTTGATGAGGTGCACGAAAAGATCCGCCAGGCGCCCATCACGAGCAAAGAAGGGCGCGACTTCTTTCGTGTCTTCCTGTCCGGAGCCAGCGCCGAAACACCCGACAAGCAGAACCGGGTGACCATCCCCGCCAACCTCAGGGCCTACGCGGGCCTGGGCCGCGACCTCACGGTGATCGGCGTGGGCAACCGCGTGGAGATCTGGGATACCGAGGTCTGGGACCTCTACCTCATCGAGCAGGAAGCCTCGTTCGCCAACATCACGGAGGAGGTGATTCCGGGACTCTTCTAGCTCCTGGTTCCTGACTCCCAGCCGTTGCCCTCCTGACACACTTCCCCGGTGCCAGGCGGAACGGATGGGGATCAGGCTCCAGGATCCGGCCCCGGCAGCCATGAACAACAACAACAACGACACGAACAACGAGATGAACAGCGACAAGACCCCCGATGCCTCGGCCGAACGGCCGCAGCTCAACGAGATCCACACCCCGGTGCTGCTCGAGCGCAGCATCGAGTTGCTCGGCCCGGTCCTGGCCGCGCCCGGCGCGATCCTCGTCGACGCCACCCTCGGCATGGGCGGTCACGCCGAGGCCATGCTGACCCGGTTCCCCGGTCTCACCCTGGTGGGCCTGGACCGCGACCTCGACGCCCTGGCCATCGCCGAGGAACGCCTCAAGCCGTTCCGAGACCGCATCCACCTCGTGCACACCGTCTACGACGGAATCCTCGACGCGCTGGCCGGCCTCGGTATCAGCGAGGTGCAGGGCATCCTCTTCGACCTCGGCGTCTCCAGCATGCAGCTCGACCAGGTCGAACGCGGCTTCTCGTACTCCAAGGATGCTCCGCTGGACATGCGCATGGACAGCACGTCGCCGCTCACCGCCGAGCGGATCCTCGCCGACTACAGCGAGGGCGACCTCCGCCGCATCTTCCAGGAGTACGGCGAAGAGAAACTTGCCGGCCGATACGCCAAAGCGATCGTGGAGGCCAGGGCGACGACCCCGTTCGTGCGATCCGCCCAGCTTGTCGAGGTGATCACCAAGGTCACTCCGGTTGCCGTGCAGCGCATGGGGCACCCCGCCAAGCGGGTCTTCCAGGCGCTCCGCATCGAGGTCAACCAGGAACTGGCCGTCCTCGAACGCGCTATCCCCGCCGCGATGGAGGCGGTGGCCGTCGGCGGCCGCATCGTCTCGATGGCCTACCAGTCGCTCGAAGACCGCATCGTCAAGCGGATGTTCGCTGCCGCATCGCAGTCGAGCGCCCCTGCCGGCCTCCCCGTGGAACTCCCGGAGCACAAACCGCTGTTCACCCTGCTGATCCGGGGCGCCGAACTGGCCTCCGAAGAAGAAAAAGCCATCAACCCCCGTGCAACATCGGTTCGCCTGCGTGCCGCCGAACGACTGAGGAGAGCCGAATGAGCGACAACCTGGCCCGGGTGCTGACAACAGAACCGCTGCGCCCCGACTTCACCGAACGCAGCGGCGCCGACGAACGCCGCCACATCGAGATCGTGAGCCCCAGCACTCACACGCGTCCCCGCGTCGTCTACGCGCTGTCGGCGGTGGCCTGTGTCGGTGCCGTCATCGTGGCTCAGCTGTTGCTGAGCGTGGGGATCTCTCAGGGTGCCTATGAGATCTCGGCCCTGCGAGCCAGCCAGGTCGAACTCGGCCGCACCGCCGACAGCGTGAGTGAAGACCTCATCCGCGTGTCCTCGCCGCAGAGCCTCGCCGCCAACGCCGAAGCACTCGGCATGGTCAGCAACTCCACCCCGGCCTACCTGCGGCTGTCCGACGGCGCCGTTCTCGGGGCGCCGACCTCCGCCAGCGGCGGAGCGGCCGGCGCCGCCAGCCTCGTTCCCAACTCCCTGCTCACCGGGGTTCCCCTCGTCACCCAGCTGCCCGCCGGCGGCCAGGGAACCAGCATCGCCTCCGGCGCGCCTGCCGCCGGAACCGCCCCTGCGGCGGTTACGGTAGCCGACGGCCTGCCGTCGCCGACCACTCGATAGACACGGCAGTCCGATACGGGAGGACCACCACGTGGCGAGAACACACATGTCCAGCAAGCGCAGGATCGCGGCGACCATCGTTGTGCTCGTCGCCATCATCGGCGTGTTCGTCGTTCGCCTCGTCGATATCCAGGTGGTGCGCGCTGACACCCTCAGCGCCGACTCCCTCGGCAACCGGTCGGTCGAGAGAACCGTCTACGGCTCGCGCGGTGAGATCCTCGACGCCAACGGCGTGGTGCTGGCCGGGACCGTGATGCGGTACGACGTGGCACTGTCGCCCAAGAACGCCTCGCCGTTCACCCGCACCGTCGACGGGGTCGAAACCACGGTGCCGCTGGCACAGTCCGTGGCGGACATCGGCGCCATCGTGGGTATGCCCACCGAGAAGGTCCAGGCCCTCATCACCGAGGCCCTCGCCGACAACCCTAAATCGGACTACGCGCTCGTCGCCAGGCAGGTCGGCGTCGATGCGTTCCGGGCTCTGTCCGCCCTCGATATCCCGTGGCTCACCTTCCAGCAGAACCCGGGCCGGGTCTACCCCAACGGCGCCGTCGCCGGCAACCTCGTCGGCTTCGTCTCGTCGGCGGGCGAGGCTCAGGCAGGCCTGGAAGTGGGCCAGGATTCCTGCCTCGCCAGCAACAACGGCTCGGAGACCTACGAGCGCGGCGCCGACGGCGTGCGGCTGCCGGAAAGCACCGTGACCACCGAGCCCGCCTCCGACGGCAGCGACGTCATCACCACCATCGACTCCGACCTGCAATTTTTTGTGCAGAAGGTGCTCGCCGAGCAGGCCCAGAAGACCGGAGCAGCGTGGGGCAACGTCATCGTGCAGGAGGTCAAGACCGGCAAGCTCGTCGCCGTGGCCGACTACCCGAGTGTCGACCCCAACGATGTCAGCGCCACGACCAACCCAGAGGATCGCGGCTCCCGCGCCTTCACGGCCTCCTACGAGCCCGGCTCCACCTTCAAAGCCCTCACCGCGGCATCCGTGATCGACGCCGGCGTGGCGACGCCCGAATCCCAGGTCGTCGCCCCCTACCGTTACCTGCCGGAAAACGGCGCCAACATCAATGACAGCTCATCACACCCCGACCTCAACCTCACCCTCACCGGGGTACTGATCGAGTCGTCCAACACCGGCACATCGCAGTTCGGCGAGCGTCTGACCAATCAGCAGCGCTACGACTACATGACCAAGTTCGGGGTCGGCACCGAAACCGAGACCGGCTTCCCCGGCGAAGACCCCGGCATTCTGCACCCGGCCGACGAGTGGGACAACCAGACCCAATACGCCACAATGTTCGGCCAGGGCCTGACCACGACGGCCCTGCAGGTGTCGAGCATCTACCAGACCATCGCCAACGGCGGCGTCCGGATGCCCGTGCAGCTGGTCTCCGGCTGCCGCGCCGCAGACGGCACCCTCACCGACGTTCCCGCGGCGGAGGGCACCCAGGTCGTGTCAGCCGAGGCGGCCCGCGACACTGCGGACATCCTCGAAATGGTGTACCAGAAGGCCTGGCTGGCCGACACCTGGGAAATCCCGGGCTACCGGGCCGCCGCCAAGACCGGTACCGCACAGATGCCAGACGGCAACGGCGGGTACTCCAAGGGCTACCTGGTATCGGTCTCAGGCTTCGCTCCGGCCGACGATCCGCAGTACGTCGTTTCGGTGAGTCTGGCCGACCCTGTTAACATGAATTCGTCAGCAGCCCCCGCTCCGGTCTTTCAAGAGGTCATGAGTCAGGTGCTGAAAAAGTACCGGGCAGTTCCCTCGGGCGCCGCCGCGCCTGATCTCCCCGGTACCTGGTAAGAAAGTGAGCCTCGTGACCGATTTGGTACCCTCGGCTCTCCGTCCTCAGCATCCGGTCCCGCGATCGTTGTCCGGACTGGTCGATGAATTTGAGCTTGACGTCCGCGGCGACACCGCGGGCGTAGAACTGACCGGCGTGAGCCTCAGCTCGCGCACGGTGCAGCCCGGCGACCTGTTCGTCGGCGTGCCCGGACGGATGATCCACGGGGCATCCCACATAGGGGCGGCCCGCGAAGCCGGGGCCGTTGCCGTACTGACCGACGAGGCCGGTGCACTGCTGGCCGCCGATTGCGGCCTCCCGATCCTCGTGACGGCGGATGTCCGCGCCGCGCTGGGCACCGTGGCGGCCTGGATCCACCGCACAGTCGATAACCCTGCGGACCTGTTCGCCGTCACCGGCACCAACGGCAAGACCAGCGTCGTCTATCTGCTGTTCGCCATCCTCAGTCAGCTCGGTGTCGTCGCCGGGCTCACCTCCACAGCGGAACGCCGGATCGGCGACATCGCCGTGACCAGCTCCCTGACCACTCCGGAGGCCAGCGAACTGCACGCACTGCTGGCCCGGATGCGCGAAGCCGAGGTCCGGGCCGTCGGCATCGAGGTCTCCGCCCAGGCGATCAGCCGCCACCGGGTCGACGGCCTGGTCTTCGATGTCGCCGGGTTCACAAACCTCTCCCACGATCACCTCGACGACTACGCGTCCATGGAGGAATACTTCGAGTCGAAGTTGGAGCTCTTCCAGCCCGACCGCTCCCGCCGCGGAGTGGTCACGGTGGACTCCGAGTGGGGCCGCCGCATCGCGTCGGAGAGCCGGATCCCGGTCACTACCCTCGGCAACAACCCCGTGGTCGGGTCGGCCGACGCCGACCGCAGCCCGGCCGATGCTGACTGGCGCATGAACGTCGTGCGGACCGGTGCCCGCTTCACCGAATTCACCCTCGACGGCCCCGATGGCCGTCGGCTGCAGACCCGAGTGCCGCTGCTCGGCTGGTACATGGCCGCCAACGCGGCCCTGGCCATCGTGATGCTGGTGGAGAGCGGCTTCGACCTTGCCGCCATCGAGCATGCCCTCACCCGCGACGGCGGCATCAACGCCTACATCCCTGGGCGTGCCGAACTGATCTCCGGCGACCGGGGCCCGCTGGTCTACATCGACTACGGCCACAGCCCGGATGCCTTCCTCAACACCCTCGGGGCGATCCGCGACTCCACCGCCGGGCGCATCATCATGGTCTTCGGCGCCGACGGCGACCGGGACAAGACCAAGCGCGCCGCTATGGGCGCGATTGCCGCCCGCGGTGCGGATGCCGTCGTCATCACCGACTTCCATCCGCGATTCGAAGACCCGGCCACCATCAGGGCGACCCTGCTCGCCGCGGCACGGGAAGCCGTGCCAGAGGGGGAACTCTACGAGGTCCCCGACCCCGCCACAGCCTTCCGCCGCGCGCTATCGTTGGCCGCGGAGGGCGATGTCGTGCTCTACGCAGGGCCCGGCCACGAGAACTACCAGGAGGTAGCCGGAGTGAAGCTCCCGTATTCAGCCAGGGATGACGCCCGACTCGCACTGCAGGAAGCCGGGTGGCTGTAATGATCGCCCTGACCCTGGCGGAAATTGCCGCAGCCATGAACGGCACTCTGCACCTTTACCCCGGGCACCTCGTCGACCCGTCTGCCGCTGACGCCCTGACCAGCGAATCAGTCGTCAGCGGGACCGTGCACACCGACTCCCGCGAGGTCTCCGCCGGCGACATCTTCGTCGCCAAGCCGGGGGAGGAGACCGACGGCCATCTCTTCGCGCCGGCCGCCGTCGCAAGCGGCGCCGCCGTGATCATCGTCGAGCGGGTGCTCGACCTGCCCGTCGCCCAGGTGCTGGTTCCCGACGCGGTCGTCGCCCTGGGTGACCTTGCCACCACGGTGATCGCCAGAGTCCGCGCCGCCGGCCGACTGAAGATCATCGGCATCACCGGATCCAACGGCAAGACCACCACCAAGAACCTCCTGCGCGCCATCCTGGAAAGCGTCGGCCCCACCGTCGCCGCGCGCGCCTCCTTCAACAACGAGGTCGGCGCCCCGCTGACCATGCTCGAAGTCACCGGCGACACCCAGTTCCTCGTCGCAGAGATGGGAGCCAGTGCCGAGGGTGAAATCCGGCGCCTGGTCCGGATGGCCCGGCCGGACATCGGCATCGTGCTCAAGGTCGGCCTGGCCCACGCCGGCGGTTTCGGCGGCATCGAAGCCACGGTGCGCACCAAATCCGAGATGGTCACCGACCTCGGCCCCGACGACATCGCCATCCTGAACAGGGACGACGACAGGGTGGCCGGCATGGCCGCCGTCACCGCCGCCCGCGTGGTGTGGTTCGGTGAGAGCGACGGCGCCACCGTACGTGCCTCCGCCGTCCACGGCAGCCGAACCGGAACGAGCTTCACCCTGCACCTGCCCGGCGGCGAGAGCCGACCGGTGTCCTTCAGGGTCCTCGGCGAACACCACGTGATGAACGCCCTGGCCGCCGCCGCGGCCGCCGACGCCCTCGGGGTTCCCATCGACGACATCGTGACCGCGCTCGAATCCGTCACCGTCGCCGAACGCTGGCGCATGGAGGTCATGGGTGGACAGGACGACATCACCGTCATCAACGACGCCTACAACGCCAGCCCCGACTCGATGACCGCGGCCCTCAAGACCCTCGCCCAGATCCGGAAATCCGACGGCCGCAGCATCGCGGTGCTCGGCGAGATGAGCGAGCTGGGGGAGCTCTCCGGCGAGGAACACGACAGGATCGGACTCCTGGCGGTACGCCTCAACATCTCCCAACTGATCGTGGTCGGCCGTGCCGCCCGCCGCATGCACATCAGCACCATCAACGAGGGTTCCTGGGACGGGGAATCGGCCTACGTCGAGACCGCCGACGAGGCCTTCGACCTGCTGCGCGACACCGTGAAACCCGGCGACACCGTGCTCGTCAAATCATCAAATTCAGCCGGACTCCGCTTCCTCGGAGACCGACTGGGAAAGTTGTACTCGTGATAGCCCTTCTCCTGGCCGGAGCGATGTCCCTCGTCTTCACCCTGCTGCTCACCCCGCTGTTCATCAGGCTGTTCCACAAACTCGGCTGGGGCCAGTTCATCCGCGATGACGGACCCAAGAGCCACCACGCCAAGCGCGGCACGGCCACCATGGGCGGCATCATCATCATCGTCGGCGTCCTGGTCAGCTACTTCCTCGCGATGTGGTTGCAACAACGGCCGCTGACGGCGTCACCCCTCCTCGTGCTGTTCATGATGGTGGGCTTGGGCCTGGTCGGTTTCCTCGACGACTACCTCAAAACCCGCAACCAACGCAGCCTGGGCCTGGGCGGCTGGCAGAAGATCGCCGGCCAGGTCGTGGTCGCCGGCGCATTCGGCTGGATGGCGTTGCAGTTCCCCGACAAGTACGGTCAGACCCCGGCCTCCACGCACATCTCGTTCATCCGGGACCTGCCGCTGGACTTCATGAAGCTGGGCACCTTCATCGGCATCGCCGCGTTCATCATCTGGATCTGCCTGATCGTCGCCGCCACCTCCAACGGCGTCAACGTCACGGACGGTCTCGACGGCCTCGCCACCGGCTCCCTGGTCTTCGCGATCGGTTCGTACATCATCATCGGCTTCTGGCAGTCCAACCAGTCCTGCAACACCGGCGGATCCGACATCGCCGACATGTACAAGTGTTACGCCGGCCCGGACTCCTTCGACCTGGCCATCGTGGCCGCCGCCATCGTCGGAGGGCTCATCGGCTTCCTCTGGTGGAACACCTCGCCGGCGAAGATCTTCCTCGGCGACACCGGTTCGCTCGGCCTGGGCGGTGCGCTGGCCGCGCTGGCGATCCTCAGCCGCACCGAACTGCTGCTGGTGCTCATCGGCGGTCTCTTCGTGATCGAGGCCGGCTCGGTCATCGTGCAGCGCGCGTACTTCAAGGTCACCCGCGGCAAACGGATCTTCCTGATGAGCCCGATCCATCACCACTTCGAACTCAAGGGCTGGGCAGAGGTCACCGTCGTGGTGCGTTTCTGGATCATCGGCGGGCTGCTCGTGGCCGCCGGCGTCGGAACGTTCTACCTCGAGTGGCTGGCCCGCGTATGAGTGCCCACTCCTTCGACGACCCGACCACCGAACCCGATCGCCTCAACGCCCTGACCAGCTGGCACTCCGACTGGTCCGGCCTGCGGGTAGCCGTCCTCGGCCTCGGGATGACCGGATTCGCCGCGGCGGACACCCTGGCCGAACTCGGCGCGCAGGTTCTCGTCGTCGCCGGCCGCGCCCCCGACGAGCGTGCGCGCCTGCTCGAGGTCCTCGGCGTCCCCCTGGTCACCGCCGACCTTGACGCCGCGCCCCCGGCCCTGGTCGAGCACAATCCCGAGCTGGTCATCGTGTCGCCGGGATTCCACCCTGACCACCCGCTGCTGCTGTGGGCCGCCGAACAGGGCATCCCGGTCTGGGGCGACATCGAACTGGCCTGGCGGCTGCGCGACAAGGTCGGTCCCGCCGCGCCCTGGATCCTCGTCACCGGTACCAACGGCAAAACCACGACAGTGCAGATGACCGCGACGATGCTGGCTGCCGGCGGCCACAGGGTCGCCCCCTGCGGCAACATCGGCGTGCCCGTGCTCGACGCCATCCGCGACCCCCAGGGCTGGGACGTGCTCGTCGTCGAGCTGTCCAGCTACCAGCTGCACCACCTGCCGTTGACCGGCCCCGGCGCCCTGGTCCCGGTCTCCAGCGTCTGCCTCAACATCGCCGACGACCACATCGATTGGCACGGCTCCGCGAGCGCGTACCGCGATGCGAAGGCCAAGGTCTACTCGAACACCACCGTCGCCTGCGTGTACAACAAGGCCGACCTCGCCACGATGCGGATGGTCGAAGACGCCGACGTCAGCGACGGCGCCAGGGCCATCGGCTTCGGCCTGGGCGTGCCGGGACCCAGCGACCTGGGAATCGTCGACGGGATCCTCTGCGACCGGGCGTTCCTCGAGGACCGCTTCGACAGCGCCATCGAGCTCACCACCATCACCGACCTCGCCGCCGCCGGGCTGGCCGCGCCGCACGTGGTGGCCAACATCCTGGCCGCCGCCGCCCTCGCCAGGTCCTTCGACGTGCCGCCGGAGGCCATCCGGGCGGCCCTGGCCACCTTCAGTCTCGACGCGCACCGCATCGAGGTCGTGGCGATCCGCGACGGCATCAGCTGGGTCGACGACTCCAAGGCGACCAATCCCCACGCGGCGGATGCCTCGCTGGCGGCGTTCGACTCCGTCGTCTGGCTGGTCGGCGGCCTGCTGAAGGGCGTCGACATCGGTGACCTGGTGGCCAAGCACGCCGGCCGGCTGCGCGGCGCCGTCGTGATCGGCGTCGAGCGCGAGGAAGTGCTGGCGGCATTTAGACGACACGCCCCCGCCCTGCGCGTCTTCGAGATCGACTCGGATGACACTGGGGAGGTCATGCCGTCCGCGGTCGTTCTGGCCGCATCCCTCGCCACGGCCGGGGACGTGGTCCTGCTGGCCCCGGCGGCCGCATCCATGGACCAATTCGCCAGCTACGCGGAACGCGGGTCGAAGTTCGCCCAGGCCGTACACGATTATTTGGGAGGTGGGTCGCATGAAGACTCGTCCTCGTACCCGGGTGCCTGAGGCCGCCGAGAACCACAGTTCCCAGGACCGCGGCAGTAGCCTGACGCGGATCAACCTCGGCCGGGTGTTCCGGGCCGAATCCACCAACTACCTGCTCCTGCTGGGCACCACGCTCTTCCTGGTCGTCTTCGGCCTGGTCATGGTGCTGTCCTCCTCGTCGGTGGACTCCTACCTGGAAGACGCCGGATTCTTCGGTGGGCTGTTTCGGCAGGGAATCTTCGCGGTGCTCGGAATCCCGCTGATGCTCGTGATCAGCCGGCTACCCGTGACGTTCTGGAAACGCGTCGCCTGGCCGGCCCTCGGTATCTCCTGTTTCTTCCAGTGCCTGGTGATCTTCACCCCGCTCGGCGTCACCGTGGCGGGAAACACCAACTGGCTCTCCATCGCGGGTGTGCAGTTCCAGCCCTCCGAAGCCATCAAGGTGGCCCTGGTGATCTGGCTCGGCGTGATCCTCGCGCAGAAGAAAGACAGGCTCGACGACTGGCGACACGTGTACATCCCCGTGTTCGGCGTCGGCGGCGGCGCGGTCATGCTCGTGATGATCGGCGGTGACCTCGGTACCGTGATCATCATGGCCGGCATCCTGTTCGGCGCGCTGTTCTTCGCCGGGCTGCGACTGCGGATGCTCGCCCTGCCCCTGATCGTCGGTGCTGTCGCCGGCATCCTGCTCGCCATCAGCAGCGAGAACCGGATGACCCGCATCCTCAGCTTCGCCGCGGAGGGCTGCGACGAGCTGAAGGGCACCATCTCCGCCGCGTGCTGGCAGCCCCTGCACGGCACCTGGGCCCTGGCCAACGGGGGAGTGTTCGGCGTGGGGTTGGGCAACTCCAAGGCCAAGTGGTCTTGGCTGCCCGCCGCCGACAACGACTACATCTTCGCCATCATCGGCGAAGAACTCGGCTTGATCGGTTGCATCGTCGTCCTGCTGATGTTCGTCCTGCTGGCGTTCGCATTCATCCGCATCATGCGTGGTACGGCCAACATGCAGATCAAGGTCACCACCGCGGCCGTCATGGTCTGGATCATCGGCCAGGCCCTCGTGAACATCGGTGTCGTGCTGGGAGTCCTCCCGGTCCTCGGTGTGCCCCTGCCGCTGATCTCCGCCGGTGGCACGGCGCTGCTGACCACCCTCGCGGCGATCGGGGTGGTGCTGTCCTTCGCCAGAAGCGACCACAACCTGAGCGAGGACGCCAAGACCCGCGACCCTGCGGCCGCGCCCGCACGCCCGGCGCCCGTCGGTGCCGCACCGAAACGAGGAACCACCCGATGACCACATACCTGCTGGCCGGGGGCGGTACCGCCGGCCACGTCAACCCGCTGCTCGCGGTCGCCGACGCGCTCCGCCTGCGCGAGCCCGACGCGACGGTCCTCGTCCTCGGCACGGCCGAGGGCCTCGAGGCCCGGTTGGTACCCGAACGCGGCTACGAACTGCTGATAGTCCCGCGGCTGCCCTTCCCCCGGCGGCCCAACCGCGCGGCGCTCGGCTTCCCGCCGAGATTCAATCGCGCCATCAACGACGTGGTCACCATCCTGCGCGACCGCCGCGTCGATGTCGTCGTCGGCTTCGGCGGTTATGTCGCCACGCCGGCCTACCTGGCCGCGCGCCGGGCCGGCGTACCGATCGCCATCCACGAAGCCAACGCCAAGCCCGGGCTGGCCAACCGGGTCGGCGCCCTACTGACCCGTTCGGTCGGGGTCGCCTTCGCCGGTACCCGGCTGCGCCACGCCAGGGTCGTCGGCATGCCGCTGCGCCGGGAAATCGAGACTCTCGATCGGGCCGGCTCCCGCGCGGCCGGGTTGGCCTTCTTCGGCCTCGACGCCGACCGGCCGATCCTGCTGGTCACCGGCGGCTCGCTCGGCGCCCGCCGCATCAACCGCACCGTCGTGGATTCCGCGGCTGTCCTCACCGACGCCGGCTGGCAGGTACTCCACATCACCGGTAACTCCGCCGAGGTCGACAATCCGAACCTGCCGGGTTACCGGATGATCGCGTACTGCGACCGGATGGATCTGGCGCTCTCCGTCGCCGACTTCGCCGTCTCCCGCGCCGGAGCTGCCACGGTCTGCGAATTGAGCGCCCTCGGGATCCCCGCCGTGTTCGTGCCGTACCCGGTCGGCAACGGCGAACAGCGGTTCAACGCCGCCGACGTCGTGGCCGCCGGCGGCGGAATCCTCGTCGATGACGCCGCCTTCCTGCCGGGCTGGGTCCGGTCTGAATTGCTACCGGTCCTCGCCGAGCCCGAGCGCATCCACGGCATGAGCGTCGCCGCCCACTCCGCGGGCGTGCTCGACGGCACCGCGCGCACGATCGACCTCATCGACGAGGCGGCGGGTGCGACCACACCGCACTCCGCGTAACGTTGAACCCGCAGAACCTGCACCACCCCGCGCACCGCCAGCCAGAAAGACCTTCACGTGATCCAGCCTGACCTGACCCTGATAGTTCCCGAAGACCTCGGCATTGTGCACTTCGTGGGCATCGGCGGCTCGGGAATGAGCGGCATCGCCCGACTGTTCCTGGCCGCGGGCCACACCGTGACCGGCTCAGACTCACGCGACTCCGATAATGTGCACGCGCTCCGCGAGCTGGGCGCAACCATCACCATCGGTCACGACGCCGCCAACGTCGGCGACGCGGACAGCCTCGTCGTCACCGGCGCACTCTGGCAGGACAACCCCGAGTACGTCCTCGCCACCGAACGCGGTCTCCCGGTGCTGCACAGGTCCCAGGCGCTGGCCTGGCTGATCCGCTCGCACCGGCTTGTCTCGGTCGCCGGCGCGCACGGCAAGACCACCTCGACGGGCATGATCGTCACCGGCCTGCTCGGCATCGGCCAGGACCCCAGTTTCGTCAACGGCGGGGTGATCGAATCCCTCGGCGTCAGCGCCGGCAGCGGCGCCGACGACCTCTTTGTCGTGGAGGCCGACGAGTCCGACGGCTCGTTCTTGCTCTACAACACCGGCGTCGCGCTGATCACCAACGTCGACCCCGACCACCTCGACCACTACGGCTCGCTCGAGGCCTTCGAAGCGGCCTTCGTCGAATTCGCCCAGAACGCCGACGAATTCGTCGTGGTCTCCTCGGACGACCCCGGCGCCGTGCACGTCACCGCCCGGCTCACCGACAAGCGCATCATCACCTTCGGCGAGGCCGAGGGCGCCACGGCGCGGGTGCACTCCATCGGCACCAGCGGACCGGTGAGTTTCACCGTGACCTGGGACGGCGTCGACTACTCCGCCACCCTGCGCATCCCCGGCCGGCACAACGCCATCAACGCGGCGGGCGCCTTCGCCGTACTCGTGGGGCTCGGCTTCGAGCCGGCCGCCTCCCTGGCGGCGATCTCGGCGTTCGGCGGCACCGAGCGCCGGTTCGAGCTGCACGGCACCGTGCGCGGTGTGAGCGTCTACGACGACTATGCCCACCACCCCACCGAGGTCGCCGCGGCGCTGTCCGCCGCACGCACCGTGGTCGGAGCCGGCCGGATCATCGCCGTGCACCAGCCGCACCTGTACAGCCGCACCCGGCTGTTCGCCCAGGAATTCGCCGACACCCTGGAGAAATACGCCGACGAGACCATCGTGCTGGCGGTCTACGGCGCACGGGAAGACCCCGAACCCGGCGTGACCGGTGCGCTGGTCTCCGAACGCTTCCAGGACCCGGCCCACGTCGCCTATATCCCCGAGTGGCAGGATGCTGCCGACTACCTCGGCACCATCGCCAGAGACGGCGACTTCGTCGTGACACTCGGCTGTGGTGACGTGTACCGCATCGTTCCGCAGCTGCTCGAATCTCTCGCCGACGAGTCGGCGGCGGGTACGCGCGGATGAGTCACCGTCCAGGCGCTCGCGCATGAAGCGTCCCGCAGGCCCTGCGGCGCGACCAGCGGCACCGAAGCCCGCTGCAGCGAAACCAGCTGCGGCGACACCGCCGCGTGCCCCTGAGCCGCGCCAGCAGCCTGCCCGCGGGCCTAAACGGCCGGCCGCCGGCCCCGGCGCCGCGCCCACCCGTGCCGAGCCTGAGGCGCTGACCGAGCCCATCGTCCTGCCGGCCAGCGCTGCGTCCGACACCCCAGCGACGGATACCCCACCGACACGGCGGCGCCTCGGCGGCTTCAGTCTGCCTCAACGAGGCGTCAAGGCCGCCGCCGCACCGGACGCTCCGGAGACGTCGACTCCACAATCGTTGGGACAGGAGCCCCCGCTGACCGCGCGAGCGGCCCGGGCCCGGCTGCGAGCGGCGCGGCGAGCCCGGAAGCAGTACGAGCGCAACGAGGTGCGTCGCTTCACCTCCCGCTCCCGCCACCGCCGCAATCTCTGGCTCGCCGCCGGCGGCACCGTGGTCGCCCTGGTGGCCTTCGTCCTGGTCGGCGTGTTCTCCCCGCTGATGGCGTTGCGCACCATCGAGATCACCGGAACCAACCGCATCCCGGCCGCCGACGTGGCGCAGGCGCTCGAGGGGCAGCTGGGTACCCCGCTGCCGCTCCTCGACCTCGCCGAGGTGAAGGGGCAACTGAGCGAATTCAGCCTCATCCGCAGCTACGTCACGGAGAGCCGGCCGCCGGATACCCTCGTGGTGCGCATCGTCGAACGGGAGCCCGTCGGCGCTATCACGTCCGCCGCCGGCTTCGACCTCGTCGACGCGGCCGGTGTGATCATCCAGAGTGGACCGGACCGGCCGCAGGGCTACCCCCTCATCGACGCCGCTGGCGGTGCCAGCGGTGCCGGTTTCCAGGCCGCGGTCGCCGTGGTCGGAGCACTGCCAGAGGGCATCCGCGGCCAGTTGGACAGCGTGACAGCCGCCACCAAGGACGACGTGACGCTCACCCTGGGTGGGGGAGCGCGGGTCCTTTGGGGCAACGCTGAGCGCAGCGAGTACAAGGCGCTCGTTCTGGCGGCCCTCCTTGTGAGCCACCCCGTCGGCAGCGTGACCGAATACGACGTGTCATCGCCGGACAGCGCCGTCGTTCGCTGAAACCGACCGGGTATTCGCGACACGCGGGCGCGCCTCCCCAAGCCATCAGCGGTGGCACCTAACTTCGAATTTAGAATTGCATACTCAGAATAACTTTAAGCCTCGAGTAGAGGTTTAGGGTTCCACCGGAGGCCGGACGTGTCAACTAATCAGAACTACCTAGCAGTCATCAAGGTTGTTGGAATTGGCGGCGGCGGCGTGAACGCCGTCAACCGCATGATCGAGCTCGGCCTCCGAGGGGTCGAATTCATCGCCATCAATACGGATGCCCAGGCACTCCTGATGAGCGATGCAGACGTCAAGCTCGACGTCGGCCGCGACCTCACCAGGGGTCTCGGCGCCGGAGCGGACCCCGAGGTCGGCCGTCGCGCCGCCGAGGACCACGCCGAGGAAATCGAAGAAGCGCTGGCCGGAGCCGACATGGTCTTCGTCACCGCCGGCGAAGGCGGCGGTACCGGTACCGGTGGCGCCCCCGTCGTCGCCCGGATCGCCAAGTCCATCGGCGCTCTGACCATCGGTGTCGTCACCAAGCCGTTCGGCTTCGAGGGCAAGCGTCGTCAGGCTCAGGCCGAGACCGGTGTCGCCTCGCTCAAGAACGAGGTCGACACCCTCATCGTCGTGCCGAACGACCGCCTGCTGGAAATCAGCGACCGCGGCATCAGCATGCTCGAGGCCTTCGCCACCGCTGACCAGGTGCTCCTCGCCGGCGTGCAGGGAATCACCGACCTGATCACCACACCCGGCCTGATCAACCTCGACTTCGCCGACGTCAAGTCGGTCATGCAGGGAGCCGGCTCCGCCCTCATGGGCATCGGTTCCTCGCGCGGAGCGGACCGGGCCATCAAGGCGGCGGAACTCGCCGTTGCCTCTCCTCTGCTCGAGGCGTCGATCGATGGCGCCCACGGCGTGCTGCTCTCCATCCAGGGTGGCTCGAACCTCGGCATCTTCGAGATCAACGACGCCGCCCGCCTGGTGCAGGAGGCCGTGCACCCCGAAGCCAACATCATCTTCGGTGCCGTCATCGACGACACCCTCGGTGACGAGGTGCGCGTCACCGTCATCGCCGCGGGTTTCGACGGCGGTGAGCCCGGTGCCAAGGTTGCCGAGGTCCGTCGTTCCGACCTGGTCGCTGCCGGTGTGGCAGCGGGAGTCTCCGGTGGCGCCGCCGGTGCCATCGCCGGTGCCTCTGCCGCAACAGACAACGCCCCGGTCGCCGAGCCCAGCGGCTCGGTCTGGTCCAGCGACCCCGCTGCGAGCACTCCGGTCGCCGACCCGGCCTTCGAGGACGATTCAGACGACCTGGACATCCCCGATTTCCTGAAGTAATGAGCGAACCGGACCTCGCCCAAAGGCTGGCGAACGTGCGCGGCGGCATAGCCGACGCCGCACGGCTCGCCGGTCGCTCGGTGGGCGACATCACCATGGTCGTGGTGACCAAGTTCCAACCAGTGTCCCTGATCCGGGAGCTCCTCGAGCTCGGGGTGCGGGACCTCGGCGAGAGCAGGCACCAGGAGGCCCAGGCCAAGGCGGCCGAACTGGCCGGAGCCGGCATCCGCTGGCACTTTGTCGGTCAGGTGCAGGGCAAGAAGGCCCGCCAGGTGCGGGCCTACTCGTCGGTGATCCACTCGGTGGACCGGGAGTCCCTCGTGACCGGCCTTGCCACCCCGGTGGCGGAGCACACGGGCGCCCTCGAGGCCGGTGCCGAGGTGGACTGCTTCGTGCAGGTCAACCTCACCGAGGACCCGGCCAGGGGCGGGGTGTCGATTCCGGACCTCGCACCGTTGGTGGAGCGGGTTCTGTCGGCCCCGGGCCTGAGGCTGCTCGGGCTCATGGCCGTCGCGCCGCTCGGCGCGGAACCGAAGCGCTCCTTCGCCCTGGTCAGCGAGCTGGGCGCCCAGATGCGCGGCATCGCTCCCGACGCCAGGTACCTGTCGATGGGAATGTCCCAGGACTACGCGGCCGCCATCGCCGAAGGCGCGACACACCTGCGAATTGGCACCGCAATCACCGGGAATCGCCCGGCAGCGGTTAATCTGAAAACGTCGTAATACCAACACGGAGGTCGAGATGTCCAACCCGCTCAAGAAAACCATGGTCTACCTGGGTCTGGCAGACGAAGAGCTGGAATATGAGGCGCCGGCAGCGGCTCCCGTCTCCACTCTCCCCACCCAGTCAGCCCATGTCGCGTCGTCCCACGCTGCTCCGGCGAACGCCGGCCGCGCACCGGTCACGCCGTTGCACAAGACCTCCACCCCCAAGAATGTTGTCGTGTCCGAAATGAACGAGATCCTTACCGTCCACCCGCGCCAGTACCGCGACGCGCAGGTGATCGCCGAGTCCTTCCGTGATGGAATTCCGGTCATCATCAACCTCTCCCAGATGAGCGATGCCGATGCGCGCCGTCTCATCGACTTCGCCAGCGGCCTGTCTCAGGGCCTCTACGGCAAGATCGAGCGCGTAACGGCCAAGGTCTTCCTGCTGTCGCCGTCGCACGTCGTCATCTCCGGCGACAACGCCGTCGAGGAGGGGGACGCCGATTCCTCCTTCTTCGCCCAGTCATAACCCGACGTGTCCGTAGTCAACCTGGTCCTGGGGATCGCCTACTACTTCCTGCTGCTGTACTTCTTCGTCATGTGGGGCCGATTCATCGTCGACCTCGTCCGGGGAATCAACAGGTCGTGGCGGCCGCACGGGTTCGTCCTGGTTCTCATTGAGCTGGTCTACACACTCACCGACCCGCCGATCAATTTCTTCCGTCGGATCTTCCCGCCACTCCGCGTCGGCCCGATCGCGTTCGACTTTGGCTGGAGCCTGACCATGCTGTGCTGCATCATCGGCATGTGGATTACGGCGATTCGGTTCTGACACGCAGCCTCACCAGGGCCTCGGCATGTATTCTTGATCGATGACGGCCAACCGGCCCGGTACAACACCGAGTGCCAGTTGGTCGTAAGCACGTGTTCGCACAACTGTTCGCAATTAAGTTTTGAGGTGGAAAGCCATGGCGCTAACTCCGGAAGATGTAGTCAACAAGAGGTTTCAGTCGACCAAGTTCCGCGAGGGATATGACCAGGACGAGGTTGACGACTTCCTCGACGAGGTCGTTGTCGAGCTGCGACGCCTGACCCAGGAGAACGAGGACCTCAAGGCCCGTCTCTCCGGCGGCGAGGTCGCACCTGCTGCTCCGGTCAGTGCCGCCGCGGCCAAGACCGCTGAGCCCGTCAACACTCCTGAGCCCGTCGCAGAGCCCGTCGCTGCCGTCGTGCCCGAGCCCGTCGCTGCAGCACCCGTCGCCCCGGCGCCGGTTGCCGAGCCGATCGACGAGACCGCCGGCACGACGAACCTGTTGCAGCTGGCCCGCCGCCTGCACGAGGAGCACGTCAAGGAAGGCGCCGAGAAGCGTGACGCCCTGATCGCTGAGGGCCACGCCACGGCTGCCCGCGTGATCGCGGAGTCCGAAGCCAAGCAGCGCGCCCAGATCAACGTCCTCGACAAGGAGCGTGCCGTCCTCGAGAACAAGATCGAGGAACTGCGCACCTTCGAGCGCGAGTACCGCCAGAAGCTGAAGAGCTACATCGAGGGTCAGCTGCGCGACCTCGACTCCACGTCGCCCGTCGGCGCGGGTGCGGGCAAGGACTCGGGCAACTCGCCGAAGGCGAGCTTCCAGGGCTTTGGCGCGTAACAACCCGTCGAAGGTCAGCTACCGCGCACTTATCGTCCTGGCCCTCGTGGCCGTGGGCGGGTATGCGTTTGATCAGATCAGCAAGGCCCTCGTCGTCAGCTCGATGACCGAGGGTCAGACCGCCCGGGTTCTGGGTGATGTGCTTCAACTGCACTTCATCCGGAACCCCGGCGCGGCCTTCTCCTTCGCCACCGGCCTCACCTGGGTGTTCTCACTCATTGCGGCCGGTGTCGTCGTGTTTGTCGTGTGGTTCGCCCCACGCATCCGCTCGAGCCTGTGGGCGATCGTCTTCGGTCTCCTGCTCGGCGGTGTGCTCGGCAACCTGACCGACCGACTGTTCCGGGAGCCGTCTTTCGGCCTCGGGCACGTCGTAGATTTCATTTACACCCCGTGGATGATGCCGGCCATCTACAACATCGCGGACTGCTGCATCGTGGTGAGCATGGCGCTCTTCATGCTGCTCACCCTGCGTGGCATCGGCCTCGACGGCCGTCGCACCCCGACATCCGACCCGGATGCCGCCGAACCGGCCGTCAGCACCGTGCCCGCCGGCAGCGCCGCGCCCCTCACCCCCTCCAACTGAACGGCATCATGGAAAACCGAGCCCTTCCCCTGCCCGATGGTTTGGACGGTGTACGCGTTGACGCGGGCATCGCCAAGCTGTTCGGCTTCTCCCGCAGCTTCGCGGCCGAAATCGCCGAGTCCGACGGGGTCACCCAGGACGGCGTCGTGGTCGGCAAGTCGGACAAGCTGCGTGCCGGGGCCTGGCTCGACGTGAGTTGGGCGCCCAAGCAGGACCTCGTCATCGTGCCCATCGCGGTACCCGATCTCACGATCGTGCACGACGACGACGACATCGTCGTCGTCAACAAGCCATCCGGCGTCGCGGCGCACCCCAGCGTGGGCTGGACCGGCCCGACGGTGCTCGGCGCCCTCGCCGCCGCCGGCTACCGCATCGCCACCTCAGGTGCGTCCGAACGGGCCGGCATCGTGCACCGTCTCGACGTCGGGACCAGCGGCCTCATGGTCGTCGCGAAGTCCGAGCACGCGTACACGCACCTCAAACGGGCCTTCCACGACCGGGAGGTCGACAAGATCTACCACGCCGTCGTGCAGGGCCACCCAGACCCGTCCAGCGGCACCATCGACGCGCCGATCGGGCGCCACCCGCGCTCCGACTGGAAGTTCGCTGTGATCGCCGGAGGCAAGGACTCCGTCACTCACTACGAGACCCTGGAAGCCTTCCCCTCCGCGTCCCTGCTCGAGGTGCATCTGGAGACCGGTCGAACCCACCAGATCCGGGTGCACATGGCCGCCCAGCGGCATCCGTGTGTCGGCGACGCCATGTACGGGGCCGACGCGAAGATCTCGGCCAGGCTCGGCCTCACCCGGCAGTGGCTGGTCGCCAAGCAGCTCTCCTTCGATCACCCGACCAGCGGCGAATGGGTCACCTTCAACGCCGAGTACCCGGACGACCTGGCCAACGCTCTGCGCTTACTGCGCGGCGATTAGGCTGCGTTGATCAGGACAGGGGCGTCCTCCGGCGCTTAGGCTGGAAGACCAGCACCCCCCACTTCGTCATCAGATAAACCCCAGAGCAGCTGGAGCAGTCGTGTCGCCGCAGAATGATTCGTTCGTCCACCTTCACGTGCACAGCGAGTACTCCATGCTCGACGGCGCCGCGCGGGTCAAACCGTTGATCGCTGCGGCCGCTGAACAGAAGATGCCGGCCATCGCCGTCACCGACCACGGCAACGTTTTCGGCGCGTTCGATTTCTGGAAGACCGCCACGGATGCCGGGATCAAGCCGATCATCGGCACCGAGGCTTACATCACGCCGGGCACCGACCGTCGCGACAAGACCCGGGTGCGCTGGGGCACCAACGCCCAAAACCGCGACGACGTCGGCGGTAGCGGTGCGTACACCCACATGACCCTGCTCTCGGAGAACACCGAGGGAATGCACAACCTGTTCAGGCTCTCGTCCCTCGCGTCGCTGGAGGGCTACTACTTCAAGCCGCGAATGGACCGCGAACTGCTCAGCACCTATTCCAAGGGTCTGATCGGTACGACCGGATGCGTGGGTGGCGAGGTGCAGACCCGCCTCCGGCTCGGCCAGTACGACGAGGCCAGGCAGGCCGCGGGGGAGCTGCGGGACATCTTCGGGAAGGACAACTTCTTCTGCGAGATCATGGACCACGGCATCGACATCGAGCGCCGCACCATGACCGACCTGCTCAAGCTCGCCAAGGAACTCGACCTGCCGCTGGTGGCCACCAACGACCTGCACTACACCCACGCCCACGACGCGACAGCGCACGCCGCGCTGCTCTGCGTTCAGTCGGCATCCACCCTGGACGACCCCAACCGGTTCAAATTCGACTCCAACGAGTTCTACCTCAAGACCGCCGCCGAGATGCGGCACCTCTTCCGGGACAACCCAGAGGCGTGCGACAACACTCTGCTCATCGCCGAGCGGTGCGAGGTCAAGTTCAACACCTCCGCCAACTACATGCCCCGGTTCCCCACCCCGGACGGGGAGAACGAGGAAAGCTGGTTCATCAAGGAGACCGAACTCGGCCTCATCCGCCGCTACCCGAACGGGATCACCGCGGCCGTGCGCAAGCAGGCCGACTACGAGGTCGGCGTCATCACCCAGATGGGCTTCCCCGGCTACTTCCTGGTCGTCGCCGACTTCATCAACTGGTCCAAGGAGAACGGCATCCGGGTCGGCCCCGGTCGTGGCTCCGGCGCCGGCTCGATGGTCGCGTACGCCATGGGCATCACCGACCTCGACCCGCTGGTGCACGGCCTGATCTTCGAGCGCTTCCTCAACCCCGACCGTGTCTCCATGCCCGACTTCGACGTCGACTTCGACGACCGTCGCCGCGGCGAGGTCATCCACTACGTCACCGAGAAGTACGGCTCCGAGCGCGTCGCCCAGATCGTCACCTACGGCACCATCAAGGCCAAGCAGGCGCTGAAGGACTCCAGCCGGGTGCTCGGCTTCCCGTTCGGCATGGGCGACAAGCTCACCAAGGCCATGCCGCAGCCCATCATGGGCAAGGACATGCCGCTCACCGGCATGTTCGACAAGGACCACCCCCGCTACCGCGAGGCCGGCGACTTCCGCGCCGTCATCGAGACGGATGCCGAGGCACGCACGGTCTTCGACACCGCGCTCGGTATCGAGAACCTCAAGCGCCAGTGGGGTGTGCACGCCGCCGGCGTGATCATGTCCTCCGACCCGCTCATCGACATCATCCCGATCATGCGCCGCGAGGCCGACGGCCAGATCGTCACGCAGTTCGACTACCCGGCCTGCGAGAGCCTGGGCCTGATCAAGATGGACTTCCTGGGGCTGCGCAACCTCACCATCATCGACGACACCCTCGACAACATCGAAGCGAACCGTGGCCACCGCCCGGTGCTCGAAGACCTCGACCTCGACGACGTGCTCGCCTACGAACTGCTCGCCCGCGGCGACACCCTCGGGGTGTTCCAGCTGGACGGCGGCCCGATGCGCGCGCTCCTGCGCAGCATGAAGCCCGACAACTTCGAAGACATCTCCGCCGTCATCGCGCTCTACCGGCCCGGCCCCATGGGCGCGAACTCGCACACCAACTACGCGCTGCGGAAGACCGGTCAGCAGGAGATCATCCCGATCCACAAAGAGCTCGAGGAGCCCCTCAAAGACATCATCGGCGGCACCTACGGCCTCATCGTCTATCAGGAGCAGGTGATGTCGATCGCGCAGAAGCTGGCCGGCTTCACCCTGGGTCAGGCCGACCTGCTGCGACGCGCGATGGGCAAGAAGAAGAAGTCCGAGCTGGACAAGCAGTTCGAGGGCTTCTCCGGCGGAATGATAGCCAACGGCTACTCAATGGAAGCCATTACCACCGTCTGGAACATCCTTCTACCGTTCTCTGACTACGCCTTCAACAAAGCCCACTCCGCGGCCTACGGAGTGCTGTCCTACTGGACCGCATACCTCAAGGCGCACTATCCGGCTGAGTACATGGCCGCCCTGCTGACCAGCGTCGGCGATGCCCGCGACAAGCTCGCGCTGTACCTCAACGAGTGCCGCCGGATGGGCATCCAGGTGCTGCCGCCGGATGTCAACGAGTCGATCGGCTTCTTCGCCGCCGTCGGCACCGACATCCGCTTCGGCCTGGGCGCCGTGCGTAACGTCGGTTTCAACGTGGTGGAAGCCATCCGGGCCGCCCGCACCGAGAAGGGCGACTTCGAGTCGTTCCACGATTTCCTCCGCAAGGTCCCGCTGCAGGTCACCAACAAGCGCACCGTCGAATCCCTGATCAAGTCCGGCGCCTTCGACTCTCTCGGTGCCACCCGCCGCGCCATGTTCGAGATCCACGAGGGCGCCGTCGACTCCGCCGTCAAGATCAAGCGCGACGAGTCGCACGGAATGGTCGGCTTCGACTTCGACAGCCTCTTCGACGACCCTCAGGAGACCGATCAGGTGCCGGACCGGCCGGAGTGGAGCAAGAAGGAAAAGCTCGCACTGGAGCGCGACATGCTCGGCCTCTACGTCTCCGACCACCCACTGGCCGGCCTCGAGATTCCGCTGGCCAAGCACGCCAGCACCACGATCACCGATCTGATCAGTTCCGAGCACACCCAGGATGCCGACACCGTCACCGTGGCCGGCCTCATCACCAATGTGCAGCACCGAATCGCCAAGAAGTCGGGCAACCAGTACGGCATCATCTCGGTCGAGGACTTCGGCGGCGAGATCGACGTCATGTTCATGGGCAAGGCCTACCAAGAGTTCTCCCTTGACCTCGTCAGCGACTCCGTCGTGGTGGTGCGCGGCCGGGTGAGTATGCGCGATGACGGAATGAACCTGCACGCGTACAGCATCTTCGCGCCCGAGCTCGGTCAGGCGTCCGATCACGGCACCCTGTCGATCACTCTGTTCGAGGCGCGAGCCACCACCGATACCGTCACCCAGCTCGGCGAGGTGCTCAAGAGACACGGCGGCACCTCAGAGGTGCGCCTGAAGTTGATCAAGGGTGACACCGCCCGCGTCTTCGAGCTGCCGAGCCGGGTCACCGTGACCGCCGACCTCTTCGGCGAACTCAAGAGCCTCCTGGGCCCGTACTGCCTGACTTGACCCTCTGCCCGCTCCAGATGGATTCGGGCGGAGGCCCCGGTCAGAACGGTGGGTTCTCGGGTGCCGGTGGGGTCGGCTTCCGACTCGGCCGCTGCCGGGGCATCAGGTAACTGTCATCGGCGGGCCGCTTCCGGGTCTTGGGCCCCACGACCGGTGGCCGTGGCCGGGGTGGTCCCATCGGGTTGGCCGGGTCGGTGCGGTAGCTGCGTTTGCCGGGGGAAGTCCAGTGCAGGATCCCGCCGGTTTCCTGCGTGACTCGCCACTGGCTGAGGTGTTTGAGGCGGTGGTGGGGTTCGCAGAGGTGGGCGAGGTTGTCACTGTCGGTGTTGCCGCCGCCGGCCCAGGGGTCGGTGTGGTCGACGTCGCTGGTCACCGCGGGTCGGGAACAGCCCGGGAACCGGCAGGTTTCATCGCGCACCCGCAGGTATTTCTTCATGGCCTTGGTGTTCTTGTGCTGGGTTTTGCCCAGCGAGAGCACCACCCCGGTTTCCGGGTGGGTCAGCAGCCGGGTGAAGCTCGGTGCGTGCCCGGCGATCTCCCGCGCGGCCTCGGGTGAGATGGGCCCGTACCCCTCGAGGGTGGCGGGTTCCTCGTCCAAGCCCAGCAGGGTCAGCACGGGCACGGTGACCATGACGGTGCCGCGGATGCCACCACCCATCCCGTCGGGCGTGATTCCGTCCAGCAACAGGGCGGCGGCGATGTCGGCGCGGAGTTGGTCGAGGGTGCGAGTCGGGAGCTCTTCCGTGGCGTCCGGGCGGAGGCCGACTGCGGTGCCGCTTCCGCTGCCAGCGGTGTCGGACGCGGTGTTCCCATTCGGTGCGGGGTCGCCGAGGTGCTTGAGCTTCACGGCGATCGTGTTGATCCGGTCGTAGGCGGCCTTGGTGTCGTGGGCGGTGCCGTACCAGTGCAACCAGCCCATC